>JAKPBL010000676.1 GCA_029778965.1 Bacteroidota bacterium | reverse complement strand
TTACAGGTGCTGGCATTACCGCACCAGGGCAGGCTGATCACGGGGCACGCGCTGTTGTCGCAGAAAGAAGCGCTGGCCCGGGCTATGAACGATTATATCTATGACCAGCGTCTCAAACGAGTGGCGCAACCCATGGAGCGCTATCCGTTTGACAGCACCGGCTTATTACGTCGCCCGGAACAGGAATACCAGCTTATTTTCCCGGTGTATTGACGAAACGGAAGAAATGCAGTGGACCATTGTTTTCCGCTGCTACCAGGTATTCGCCGTTAGGAGTGTGAAGCCGTTGCAGACCGCGGTATTGCCCGCGAAGCTGAAACCCGGTATTGACCGGTGATAACCACTGGTAATTTCCCCGGCCTTTACTCATCAGCACCTCACCCCAACTGGCATCGTAACGCCCTTCATAGGGACTCACGCCAAACATATTACCTGCGCCCAGCAGGTCTGTTAGTCCGTCGTTATCCAGGTCCACCGGCAAAAGGGCGAACATGGGCGCTTTCTGCATGGCGGCAGGCAGTAATTCCTGCAGCAGTTCCCCGCGGCCATTGTTGCGGAACAGGCTGCTGCCGAGCGTGTGTACTTCGAGTACGGGCGCCTGCGCCAACTGTGAACCGAATATTTCAGGGATGGTTTTGCCTGCAAAGCTGCGGTAATCGAGAAAGGTTTTTTTCAGCGATGGTAATTGCATTTCGAGTTCGTCTTTCCCCATAAAAGGATATTCTCCCGCAGCATTGCTGTAACTGAGCAGCAGGTCTGCCTGCCCGTTGCCATCGATGTCTTTTCCATACAGCCGCAGCGGATGAGCCGTGCTTGCGCGCAGCTTGCTGTTGAGACCGTAGTTGCCGGCGAATACATCCATATCGCCGTCGCCATCGGCATCTGCTACTGCCAGGTATTGCCACCAGCCTGCACTGTTGGCGACACTGGTTTTTTCAAAGTGGTCGCCCTTGTTGATGAAAACCTGCAAAGGCATCCATTCTCCTGCAACCACAAGATCTGTTTTACCATCGCCGTTCAGGTCGCCGAATGCGGCGCTGGTAACCATCCCCAGGTCGTGCAGGGGCATGTATTGCTGGCCGGCAATGCTGAATTCTCCTTTACCGTTATTGAGCAACAGGTAACTCGTCATGGCCCTGCCGTATTGCCGCGCGTCGGCGATCACGCCCGCAAATACATCCAGGTCGCCGTCGTTGTCGATATCGGCGGTAACGAGCACCGATTTGTTTTGCGCCAGCGCAGGCCAGCCGGTTGACGGAATAAAGCGGCCCGCTTCGTTTTGCAGCAGCAACCGGTCGTTCAGGCTGCTGTCGCCCGGCCAAAGCTGGTTACCGCCCGAGGCGATCAGCAGATCCGGCCTGCCGTCGCCGTTCCAGTCGGCAAATAAGGCGGCTGTTTCATCGGCCTGCAGGTTTTTTCGCGGCGGCAAACCGGCAGGTTTCCATCCGCCTCCAGGCTGGCTGAGCAATAATATTCCCTGCTGGCCGGCGGCGCCCCCGGCATAGATATCGCTTTGGCCGTCGCCGTTCACATCGGCTACAGCCAGCGCAGGTCCGCGGTCAGACAACTGGTGGGGGATGAGCCGCTGCACGTTGAAGTCAACGAAATCATTTTCCCGGTGCCGCCAGTCGTTGCGGATACTGTCGGTTACCTCGGTGAAAAGCGGCGGTGATATGACAGCGGCGTCAGGAGGAGGCGCCTCGCCGCTTTTGTATATGGTCAATGCCTGGTCGGGCTTTATGCGGGAAAGGGTCTGAAGGGTTTGATCGGGCCATCGTATGTGAATGGTAAGAAGGCTGTCGCCCCGCGGTAATCCCGCATGGATCACCGGCGCCACCGACGACTGGAAGCCGCGTGTGCTCATCAGTTGCTGGTACTGTTGCAACCCATCCTGGATAATGCTGATCCGGGCGCCGATGCCCCATTGGTTGGCGCTGGCGGTATCAGCCAGCCGCAGCTCCAGCCAGTGCCCTTGTTTCCCGCGGTTACGGTAAACAGACGCCGGTGCAAAGCTGTTGTTCACTACCAGGTCGAGCCGGCCGTCGTTGTCGAGGTCTGCATATACAGCGCCCGACGAATAATCCGGCTGGTCAAAACCGGCTTCGCGACTTTGGTCGTCAAAATGTTCTCCGCGGTTGTTGCGGAAAAAATAATTGATCGCCGCGCCGTCGGGCATACGGGCCAGCGCCTGGCTGTCGAGCAGGCGGCCCTGGTTGATGTTTTTCTGTATCAGTTGGTTCGACAGAAACCGCATGTAATCGAGATCAACCGGCCGGTGCCGGATGCCGTTAGATATGAAAAGGTCTTTCCAGCCGTCGTTGTCGAAGTCCGCCAGCAGGGGGCTCCAACTCCAGTCGGTGGCGGCAACGCCGTATTGCAGTGCCTGGTCGCTGAAGGCCTTTGCTTTGCCCAGGTTCAATTGCAATGCATTGCGTGAGTACTGGTTTTGATAACCGTTGCGCTGGATGAAGAACCGGTAAAGATCGAGCGATTCGCCGGCGCTATAGGTCTTGCTGAATTTCTCTTCTTCGGGCAGCATATCGGCCGTAAACAGGTCGGGTTCTCCATCGTTGTTGATGTCTGCAATATCATTGCCCATGCTGAACCGGGAGTAGTGATTGAATCGTTGCGCGCCCGATTCGGTGAAACGGCCATTGCCTTCGTTGTGGTAGTAATAATCGTTCTCGTGAAAATCGTTACCGATATAAATGTCTTCCCAGCCATCGCCGTCGATATCCGCTACCGACAGGCCGAGGCCGTAACCCAGCGGACTGTTGTAAATACCTGCCTCTGCGGTACAATCATTGAAATGGTTGTTGTCGTTCCGCAACAGCCTGTCGCCGGTCAGTTTGCCCGGCTTACGGCGCAGCGAGGTGTCGGCATACCGGTCTACCTCGTGGTCTGATTGCACCAGCAGGTAACAATCGAGATCGCCGTCGTGATCGTAGTCGAAAAACGCCGCCTGGGTGCTGTATGCCTGGATGCCGAGCCCGTAATCTGCCGCGGCTTCGGTGAAGCGGTTGTTTCCGTGGTTGATGTATAGTTCGTTGCGACCGGTGAGGCCGAGTTTTCCGCTTACTGCCGAAACATAGATATCGAGTAGTCCATCGCCATTGACGTCGGCCATCGTCACGCCGGTCGGCCATTCGGCCGATCCTGCCACGCCGGCCTGTGCGGTGATGTCTTCAAAGCGGAAATCGCCGCGGTTCAGGTACAGCCGGTTGCCGCCTTTGTTGTTGGCGGTGAAATAAAGATCGATGAGCCCGTCGTTATTGATGTCGCCCGCGGCCACGCCGCCGCCGTTGTAGTAGTAGAGATAATCGAGAAAATTCAGTCCGTGCGGTGAAGCGGGCCTGTTCTCGAATGCGATACCCGTTCTTTCCGGTGCAAGCGATTCGAACAGGGTTTCCCTGCGATTGCCGCAGGCCGTCAGCACAAGCAGGCAGTATAGCGGCCAGTATCTTTTCATGGTGTAAGACGGAATAACTGCAGGCTGTCGTTGTTGCGACCCACGAGCAGGTGGTTACTACCGGCAATGGACAAACGCAGTACCTGCTTTACTTCACCGGGCGTACGGAAGCCCGACAGCCGGGGCGGAAGATACTCGAACGAGCGGTTGCCTCGGTTGACAAATACCAGCCCTTCGCTGGCGTCGTAACGTCCTGTTTCGGGTTTCAGGCCGAAACAGTTGCCGGCCAGCACCAGGTCGGATAACCCGTCGTGGTTGAGATCAGCCACCAGCACCGCATACATATCACTGAGCTGGGCATCGACGGGCAGGGGTTGCGGCTCGAACCTGCCGGGTGCTGTTTGCCGGTA
>JAKPBL010000665.1 GCA_029778965.1 Bacteroidota bacterium | reverse complement strand
GACCCTCCATCCAAGTGCAACATTCACGGGGTGTCGAACAATGTATGTACTGGAACGGTGACCACTATGAACGGATATCCTGCAGCCAGCCGGTAGGTGAATCGGTTATGGTCATTGCATTTGATTCGACGCGCCTTGGGCAGTTAAAAATGATTACACAGCCCGATACCATTACCTATCGGTCGATCGGTTCGGTCTGGTATATAAAGAGTAAAGGTCAACTGGAATATTATACGGCAGGGGGTATGCATCCGGTGAATCCGCAATTGCGCCTAAAGCCTATTACCACCTATATTATTGATAAATACATCTATGCGAAAACGGGGGCAAGTAACTGATTGCCTTGGCAACACCTGGCCCTGGAGGTTTATACCCGAAGAATGACGCAGGAAGCGGTCACTAATACCTATGGCCTTTCATGCTACACACGACCAGTTTTTTGCTTTCAGCCAGCCTGCGCAACTGAAATCATACGTTGGAATTTTACGGTATATTGTAGCAACTTACTGGAACAGGGAAGGGCGAATCAAATAAAACAGTCATGAGAACAATCTGGATCCTGGTTTTACTGATGGGGCTGCATCCGCTTTGCTTTCCGCAAACGGCTGCCGGCAAGGAAAAGATGGCCCAACTGATCAAAGATGATTTTGAACGGGCGCGTTCGCAGTACCTGTACATGAAAGGCCTGACGCCGGCTGATAAAATGCCGCAGTCGTTCAACGAAAAAACAGGCGCCTTCGATGCGCGCGACATCCAGTGGTGGTGCTCGGGCTTCTATCCCGGCACGCTTTGGTATATCTATGAGCAGACTCGCGACGAGCAGATAAGGCAGGAGGCAGAACGCAGCCTGGCCGTTATTGCACCCAATCAACACTATACCGGTAACCACGACCTGGGCTTCATGATGTTTTGCAGCTTCGGCAATGCATACCGCCTTACCCAAAACGAAGCGTATAAAAAAATCATTCTGCAGTCGTCGGCTTCATTGGCCACCCGTTACCGGCCGCAGATAAAATCGATCCAATCGTGGGACAAAAACAAATACTTCAACTGCCCGGTGATCATCGACAACATGATGAACCTGGAAATGCTGGTATGGGCCGCTGCCAATGGCGGCGATCAAAAGTTCAGGGAGATCGCGGTGTCGCACGCCAATACCACCATGAAAACACATTTCCGCCCCGACTATAGTTCCTTTCACCTGGTTGACTATGATTTGAATACGGGTAAGATCATCCGCAAAGCCACCTGGCAGGGCGCAGCCGATTGCTCGTCGTGGTCGAGGGGACAGGGTTGGGCGCTGTACGGGTACACCATGATGTACCGCATGACGAAAGACAAAAAATACCTGTCGCTGGCAAAGAATATCGCCGGTTACCTGTTGCATCACCCCAACCTGCCTGCGGACAAAGTACCTTATTGGGATTTCTCTGCGCCGCTGATCCCTTTTGCGGTGCGCGATGCATCGGCAGCGGCATTGATGGCTTCGGCTTTGCTGGAGCTGGGGCAATACAGCACAGCAGCAGACAAGCAGGAGTATGTATCGGCCGCTGAAACCATGCTCGAATCATTGTCGGGCGATACCTACCTGGCGAAACCGGGTGAGAACGGCGGCTTCCTGCTGAAGCACAGCACCGGCGCCCTGCCGCTGAACAGCGAAATCGATGTGCCGCTTATATACGCGGATTACTACTTCCTGGAAGCGCTGAAGCGGTACAAAGACTGGTATCTCTGACAAACCCGCCTGCGTTACCTTTGCACCGGTAATCACCTGTAGAATTACTGTTATGGATATACGCTTTCAACACAGCCCTGAAGAGACAAAAGGCATGGACACCGCCGCCCTGCGCAAGCATTTCCTGGTCGAAAACCTGGTGGAAGCAGACCAGTTGCACCTGACCTATTCGCACTACGACCGGGTGATTATCGGTGGCGCCTGCCCTGTTACCAAAACCCTGTCGCTGCCCAACCATCCTGAATTGCGGGCCGACTATTTTCTCGAACGGCGGGAGCTGGGCATCATCAACGTAGGCGATGACGCCATCGTGGAGGCTGACGGTAACGTATATGCGCTTTCCAGGCTCGACGCATTGTACCTGGGCAAGGGCGTGCGCGACGTGCGCTTTACAGCGGCAACAGCCGGCAGCCGGCCGGTTTTGTATTTGTTGTCGGCGCCCGCGCATGCATCACATCCCACCCGGCTGATGAAAAAGGAAGAAACCCAACCCGTTACCATCGGCGATGCCGCTACCGCCAATCGTCGCACCATTTATAAGTACATTCACCTTGATGGTATCAAAAGCTGCCAGCTTGTAATGGGACTGACGGTGCTGGCTGCCGGAAGCGTATGGAATACCATGCCGGCGCATACACATACGCGCAGAATGGAAGCCTATTTTTATTTTGATGTGGCGCCCGACCAGCGGGTAGTGCATTTCATGGGACAGCCGCAGGAAACCCGGCATCTTTTCGTCGCCAATCACCAGGCCCTGATCTCCCCGCCCTGGTCGATCCACTCGGGCTGCGGAACCTCCAGCTATGGGTTTATCTGGGGCATGGCGGGTGAGAACCTGGTGTACAGCGATATGGATGCCGCACCGCTCGACGTGCTGCGATAAAGCAGCTTTCTGAAATTTGTCTCGGCGGTTTCATTAAGATATGTCCAACGCAAACGATTGATATGGCCTGCCAGGCGACCTTCGGTACCTGGCAATGGAATGGCTGGTTATATTTGTGTGTCAAACAGGTACACCATGTCTACATCAGAGATGTCGCGTAAGGGCTTCATTAAGAAATCAGGATTGGGTTTTGCAGGAATGACCTTTTTACCGGGTTTCCTGCACGCCGGCCATTTTCCCGACCAGCAAGCGGATGATGAAAAGAATAGCTACGTGGGAAAGGATTTTGTCTTAAAAAACGTACGGCTGGAAACGGGCTTTGCCTATGAAGGCGATGAAGTTGTTCATACCAACACCGGGTTATTTTCGGTTGCGGTCAGCAATGGAAAAATAAAAAGCATTTCTCCCGGCGCTCCGAATGATGCAAAGGCTGTTGATGCAAAAGGATGGCTGATGCTGCCCGCGTTTAAAGACATGCATATTCATTTGGACAAAACATTTTACGGTGGAGCGTGGCAGGCAGTAAAGCCAAGAACCAACGGCGTAAAAGGGATGATTGCGCTGGAGCAGAAGATTTTGCCGGAGATGCTCAAGACGTCTGCTTATCGCGCAGAAAAGATGATCGAGCTGCTGCAATCAAAAGGCTCTTCTTTTGCAAGAAGCCACGTCAATATTGAACCCACCTCGAAATTGCAATCGCTGAAAAACCTGCAAAAAGCGCTTGACGCAAAGAAAGAGGGCTTTGGCGCCGAGCTGGTTGCTTTTCCGCAGCATGGTGTTTTCTATACAGATACTGTTCCTTATTTGAAGGATGCTGCGCAAATGGATATTGATTTTATCGGCGGCCTTGACCCTTACAGTATTGACGGAGCTATTGAAAAAACAATTGACTTTACTGTTCAGTTGGCGCTGGACAATAACAAGGGCATTGATATCCACTTGCATGAATCGGGAGAATCGGGATTGAGAACGGTGGAATACCTGGTTAAAAAAGTAAACGAAAACCCAGCATTAAAAGATAGAACTTACCTGAGCCATTGCTTTGTACTGGGGAGGCTGGAAGCGTCGAAGCAGGAAGAAATTGCGGAGCAGTTGGGTGCTGCCGGGGTTGGAATTGTTTCTACCATACCTTTTGGCGGGCTGATCATGCCGATACCTACCTTGTACAAACACAATGTGGTGGTGCTGACAGGTAACGACAGTATTATTGACCATTGGAATACCTGGGGAAGCGGCAGCGTATTGCAGAAAGCAAACCTGATGGCACAGCTCTACGGGTATTCTACCGAATTCTTATTGTCGAGAAGCCTGAAGCTGGCAACCGCCAATGTGCTTCCGTTAGACGACAAGGGCAACCAGCAATGGCCCAAAGCAGGCGATGCTGCCGATTTTGTGTTGATAGAGGCAAGCTGCTCTGCCGAAGCTGTTTCTAGGGTGTCGCCGGTGCGATCGTTGATCAGCAAAGGGAATATTGTTTTTACCGTTTAACGGTCTGCGCATAGATGGTTTTAATTTCGGATAGGCTTACCTGTCTTCAATACACTTTGCAGTCTTTCGAGGGTTTTCTTTTCGCCGCAAAGCGATAGGAAAGCCTCGCGCTCCAGGTCAAGCAGGTATTGCTCGCTCACCAGGGTCGGTTCGCTCAGGTCGCCACCGCACATCACATAAGCCAGCTTGCGTGCTACCATCGCATCGTGATCGGTGGCATAACCGGCGCGCCACATGCCATTGATGCCCGTGAGCAGGGTGCCGAGGCCACCACGGCCCAGTACTTTGATGTCGGTGCGCGGCACCGGCGTTATGTAC
>JAKPBL010000663.1 GCA_029778965.1 Bacteroidota bacterium | reverse complement strand
ATCGGCAAGAAAATGTTCCTCGACGATTCAAGACCCGGCGAAGTGAAAGGGGTGGTGAAAGATTTTCATTTCACCTCGCTGCATACACCCATCCGGTCGCTGGTGCTGTTTCCGGAGAACTGGGCCTCTTACCTGATCGTGCGGATTTCGGGCGAAGAAGTGCCGCAAACCATTGCTTTCATGGAGAGCAAATGGAAAGAGATCATCACACACCGGCCATTCAGCTACCGGTTTATGGACGATGAGTTCAACGCATTGTATTCATCGGAAAAGCAAATGGCCCGGGTGATTGGCTTTTTCTCTGCGGTGGCCATTGTGCTGGCCTGCGTGGGATTGCTCGGCCTCTCGGCTTTTGCCGTGCAGCAGCGCATCAAGGAGATCGGTGTACGCAAGGTGCTTGGCGCTTCGGTGCCCGGTATCGTATGGATGCTGGCCCGCAGCTTCCTTCAACTGGTGGCCATTGCTTTTGCCATCGCCATTCCGCTGGGCTGGCTGGCTGCCCGCCGTTGGCTGAACGATTTCAGCTATCGCACCAGCATCGGCATCGATATCTTTATGTATTCGGCAGTGATATTGCTGGCGCTGGCCCTGCTGGCCATCAGCCTGCAAACCGTTCGTGCGGCGTTGTCGAACCCCGTGAAGAGCCTGCGTACCGAGTAGGAGCTAACTATTTTGTATAACCGAAAGCAATCTGGCAGAACGCTTTTATGCCCGTTTCAAACGCCGACTCGTCGATCATGAATTGGGCGGTATGGTGTGCGGGCGCCAGGGCCGGATCGCTTCCTTTGGGCATGCCGCCCAGCAGGAAGAAGAATGCAGGGTACCTGGTACCGTAAAAGGAAAAATCTTCGGCAATGGTTTTCCAGCCTGTTTCCTGCACGTTTTCTTTGCCGATCGCTTTTTCCAGCAGGGGCACTGTTTTCCTGGTCAGACCGGCAGGGTTGGTGGTCACCAGCGCTTTGGTTTCATTTTCATACGATACCGTAGCGCCGGCAGATGCGGCAATATGTTCGGCGGTAGTAAGGATGCGTTGCTGCACATCTTCGCGCATGGCATTGTTCAGGGTGCGAACGGTTCCCAGCATCACCACCGAGTCGGGTATGATGTTGTTGCGAACCCCGCCGTTGATGGCGCCTACCGTAATGATTACGGGTGCGGTGGTAATGTCTTCCTGGCGGCTCACGATGTGCTGTAGCCCTTCGATGATCTGTGCAGAAACAACGATCGGGTCTTTGCCCAGCCAGGGATTGGCGCCGTGACTGCCCTTACCCATCACCGTTAGGCGAAAGAAATCGGCGCTGGCCATCAGCGCACCCGGCCGGTACTGGATGGTGCCTGCCTCGATATTGCTCATGATATGCAGCCCGAAAATCGCCTCTATTGCAGGTTGTTCCAGCGCGCCTTCGGCCACCACCAGTGATGCGCCGCCGGCTTCACCGGGTGGCGGACCTTCTTCCGCCGGCTGGAAAATAAACACGGCGGTGCCCGGCATTTCCTTGCGCAGCTTCGATAAGATCCTGGCCGTACCCAGCAGCATGGCGATATGCGCATCATGTCCGCAGGCATGCATTACACCCGTGGTCTGCCCGTTGAAACTGGCCGATTCTCTGGAGGCGTAGGGTAGCCCGCCGGGTTCGGTTACCGGCAGCCCGTCTATATCGGCGCGGAAAGCGATCACCGCTCCCGGCCTGCCGCCTTTCAGTACGGCCTTTACGCCGTGGCCGGCGATGCCGGTCTGCACTTCCAGTCCCCAGCTTCGTAGCATGCCGGCGATCCTGGCGCCGGTATGCGATTCGCGGTTCGACAGTTCAGGGTGCTGGTGGAACCACCGCCGCCAGGCGATAACCGAGTCTTTCTCGGCCTGCAGCAGGGTGGAAAAAGAAGCGGGCATCTGTGCCTCGGCACCCATGCCCGCAGCGGCAAAAAGAAGCAGGAGCAATTTCTTCATGCCGCAAATTAATGATCTGTGCGCGCTAAAAATCATCGCCCAGGGCAAATACCGCTTCGCGGTACATCCATTGCCCGCCGGTGAAGTCGGGAAACTCGACGGTTTGATTCCCCAGCTCGATCGATTGTTCGCTGAGCGGGGTGATGCCGCTCCAGGCAGCCGCGTCGTACACATCCATGGGCGTGGCGATTTTTCTTTTTGCCGATTCGATAAAGGCGTTTACCACATAGAAATCCATCCCGCCATGGCCTGCGCCCTGCGCTTCCTTGCCGTATTTGGCCCAAAGAGGATGGTCGTATTTATCGAGCCAGGCCTGCGCATCGTCCCACTGGTGGGGTTTGGCAGACTTCCCTTCCACATAAATGCCTTTGTTGACGTCCATCCACAGGCCATTGGTGCCCTGCACGCGGAAGCCAAGCGAATAGGGCCGGGGCAGGTTGGTGTCGTGCTGCAGCAGGATGGTTTCGCCGTTGGCGCAGCTGATGGAAGTGGTCACGATATCGCCCAGCTTGAAGTTGACCTTTGCATTCGGATGGCTCTCACCGCAATTGTTTACCACGTAGTTGTGCAGGCCCCTCGATTTGGTGGAGAACGCACAGAGGTTGGTGAAGCGGTTACCGCGGTTGATGTTGATGTAGTGGGCGATGGGGCCGATGCCGTGCGTCGGGTACATATCACCGTTACGGTGCACCGAATGGTTGGTACGCCAGGCTGCTTCGCTCCAGGCCTTCGGGCCGAATTCGCAGCCCTTACCGCCGCCGGGCGCCCCGGAATTGAATTTTACGTCGCGCAGGTCGTGCTGGTAGCCGCCCTGCAGGTGAATCATCTCGCCGAAAATGCCCTGCCTTACCATGTTCAGCACCGCCATTACGTCGCGGCGGTAGCATACGTTTTCAAGCATCATTACATGGCCATTGTTCTTTTCAGCGGCTTTTACCACATCCCAGTGATCCTGCAGGGTGATGCCGATCATCACTTCGGTGCCCACGTATTTGATGCCGGCTTCGAGCGAGCCGATGATCATGTCCTTGTGCCATTCCCAGGGAGTGGCGATCACCACTGCGTCGAGCTTTTCTTTGGCCAGCATTTTTTTCCACTCGTAAGGATTGCCGGTGTAGACCACGGGCATTTTCTTGCCGCTTTTGGTGATGGCGTCTTTCGAGCGGGTGAGCATTACATCGCTGATATCGCAGATGCTGACCAGCTCTACGTCGTCGCGGCGAAGCAGCAGCCGGAGATGGTTCTGGCCTCTGAGGCCTACACCGATCATACCTACCCTTACCTTGGGGTCGGCGGCGTTGGTCGCAGAAAATAATTCTTTCGCAGGCAAAAAAGCAGCAGCAGCAAGACCGGTTGACCGGATAAACGTTTTTCTATGCATATGGCAGTATTTGTTGGATAGACAAGGGGTTACAGGGGTCTAACTTATCGAATCGTATGCTTGGAAATCAGTTCAAACGTTTGCGCGAAATCTCTGCGGCGGAACCGATTCCTTCATTGCCGCTGTCGAGCACGAATTTCCACTGGCCGTCCGGCTGCTTTTTCCAGATGCTTACATAGGTTCCGTATAATACGGTATCGGCGGCAAAACGGTGCATCGTATACACGCCGTACGTATAGCCCAGGTCGGCTGCAGCCGATACAACAGCGCTGTCGGGCTTCCAGGTAAGGCTGAAGCCATCCTGGCCTTGCGCGTTTATCGACGCTATGGCCGCGGCGCCGGCAACCGGCAGGCTGTTGGGCCTGAGCAGCACGCCCCCGCTGTCGATATACGTTGCAAAGGC
>JAKPBL010000591.1 GCA_029778965.1 Bacteroidota bacterium | reverse complement strand
GTATGTTCTCGATCGACTCCGCTTTTATCAGCCAGGTGAACGACCAGGTGAAGCTGAGCGGTGAAGTGAGCTTCAACGACAATAAGGTGGTACGCATCTTTCCCTTTAGCGGCGGCCAGGTGCAGAAGGTGATGGTATCGCTGGGAGATCGCGTGCGTCGCGGCCAAACCCTGGCGGTAATCAAAAGCGCCGATGTAGCGGGCAACTATTCCGACCTGTCGGTAGCCAATACCGATATCGCCATCGCCAAAAAGCAGATGGACAACCAGGAGTCTCTCTTTAAAAATGGCATCACCAGCGAAAGAGAATACGCCGAAGCCAAAGAGAACTACAACAAGGCGGTAGCCAATGCGGAAAAAATCAAGACCCAGATCGCCATCAACGGCGGCGGACAGACCGATGCCAACGGAATGTATGTGATCAAAAGCCCCATAGACGGGTATGTGGTGGAGAAAAATGCCGAAGCGGGCGGTTTCATCAGGGGCGACAACAGCCAGAACCTGTTCACGGTAGGCGATATCAAACAGGTCTGGATCTGGGCCAACGTGTATGAAGCCGATGTGTCGCGGGTGCGTACCGGTTATGAAGCCGATGTAACCACCCTGGCCTATCCCGGTCGCGTATTCAAAGGGAAGATCGACGAGCAAAATGAAATACTCGACCCGCAAAGCAAGGTGATGAAGATCCGCATCGCGCTCCAGAACGACAGCCTGTTGCTGAAACCGGAAATGTTCGCCTCCGTCATCATCCGAAGCGAAGAGAAAACATCGACTGTTACCATTCCCGCCACCGCCGTGGTGAATGACAATGGAAAAACCTTTGTTGTTGTGTACCACGACCGCTGCGACCTGGAACTGCGCCCCATAGAAGTGTCAAAAACCTTCAAGCAGCTCACCTATATCAAAAGTGGCCTGCAGGCCGGCGAAAAAGTCATTTCACACAACCAGATACTCCTCTACCGCGCACTCATAGAAGACTGATTATGAAAAAATTCATCAAGAATATCATTCATTTCTCGCTGCGGCACCGCTATTTCATTTTTTTCATGACGGTGGTGCTGGCCATTCTGGGTGTGTGGGCGTACAAGGAAACGCCGATCGAAACCTTTCCCGACGTTACCAATACCCAGATCATCATCATTGCCCAATGGCCCGGCCGCAGTGCAGAGGAGGTGGAAAAATTCGTTACCATTCCCCTCGAAACGGTGCTTAACTCGGTCCAGAAGAAGTCGAACCTGCGTACCACTTCAGCCTTCGGCCTGGCGTATATCCGCATCATTTTCGACGACGACGTAGACGATGCCTTTGCCCGTCAGCAAGTGCAGAGCCGTATCGGCGGCGCAGACCTGCCCGATGGGGTGCGGCCCGACATACAGCCCCCTTACGGCCCTACCGGCGAGATATTCCGCTATACCCTGAGCAGCAAAACGTATTCGGTACGCGACCTTACGACCATTCAGGACTGGGTGCTCGACCGGCAATTCAAATCGGTACCCGGCGTGGCCGACGTAAACAGCTTCGGGGGAGAGGAAAAAGTATACGAGGTTAGCGTTACACCGTCGCTGCTCAGTAAATACAACCTGTCGTCGCTCGACGTATATAACGCCATCGCCAAAAGCAATGTTAACGTGGGTGGCGACGTGATCGAAAGGAACGGGCAGTCGTATGTGGTGCGGGGCATAGGCCTGCTCAACAATATTTCCGAAATAGAAGACATCCTTATCACCAAGATGAACGGTGTACCCCTGCTGGTCAGGAATGTAGCCACCGTGGTGGAAGCGGGCAAGCCAAGGCTGGGCTGGGTGTCGGTCGATAAGAAAGGGCACCGGCAGGACGATGTGGTGGAAGGCATCGTGGTGATGCGCAAGGGTGAAAACCCTGCGCAGGTGCTGACCGCGGTTAAAGCCAAGGTGGAAGAGCTTAATAAAAGCATATTGCCGAAAGGCGTTAAGATCAATACTTTTTACGACCGGACGCAGTTGATGGATTACGCGCAGGAAACGGTAATCCATAACCTGATCGAAGGCATTGTGCTGGTTACGGTGATCGTGCTCATTTTCATGGCCGACTGGCGTACAACCGTCACCGTTAGCCTTATCATTCCGTTGTCGCTGCTCTTTGCCTTCATTTGTATGCGGCTCAAAGGCATGTCGGCCAACCTGCTGAGCATGGGCGCGGTTGATTTCGGTATCATTATCGACGGCGCGGTGGTGATGGTGGAAGGCCTGTTCGTGACGCTCGATCACAAGGCAAAGGAGGTAGGTATGGAGAAATTCAACAAGCTCGCGAAGCTGGGTCTGTTCAAAGCTACAGGCACAGAGCTGGGCAAGTCCATATTCTTCAGCAAGGTCATTATCCTCACCTGCCTGATACCCATCTTCTCTTTCCAGAAAGTGGAAGGCAAGATGTTCTCGCCCCTGGCCTACACGCTGGGTTTTGCCTTGCTGGGCGCGTTGATATTCACCCTTACTTTCGTGCCTGCGCTATCGAGCGTGCTGCTGAAAAAGAACGTGCGGGAGAAGCATAATCCGGTGGTTTCTTTCTTCGAAAAGATCGTTATGCGTTCGCTGCACCTTATCTATCGAAACCAGAAGAAAAGCCTGGTGGTGGCGCTGACGGTAATGGGACTGACCTTTATGTCGGCAAAGTTTTTAGGAACGGAGTTCCTGCCCCAATTGAACGAAGGCGCCTTATGGGTACAGGCTGAGCTGCCGATGAGCGTATCGCTGTCGGAAGCAAAAACGGTGAGCGATAAAATGCTGAGCATACTCAGCAAATTTCCCGAGGTAAAGAAAACACTCTCGCAGATTGGCCGCACCAACGACGGTACCGACCCGAAAGGTTTTGCCAACGTACAGATACAAGTCGACCTGCTGCCGAAGAAAGAATGGAAAGAAAACATTTCGGAAGAAGATCTGATTGCCCGCATGGACGAGCAGCTACGAAAGCTGCCGGGCATCATTCTCAACTATTCGCAACCCATCCGGGATAACGTGGCCGAGGCGGTAGCCGGCGTGCCCGCAGCATTGGCGGTGAAGATTTTCGGCCCCGATTTCAACGCACTCGACAGCCTGTCACGTGCCGTGGAAGCACAGCTTCGCACCGTGCGCGGCGTTACCGACCTCGGTATCTTGCGCA
Source organism: Bacteroidota bacterium (assembly GCA_029778965.1). GTDB lineage: Bacteria > Bacteroidota > Bacteroidia > Chitinophagales > Chitinophagaceae > Flavihumibacter. Next base: position 1,057 of record JAKPBL010000591.1, on the reverse strand, counting down.
ACCTGGGACAGCCTGAGTTCCGCATCCAGCTCAACCAGCAGAAAATGGCCATGTACGGCATCAGCACCGCCGATGCCAATGCGGTGATTGAAATGGCCATCGGTGGTAAAGCCGCCAGCCAGTTGTACGAAGGCGAGCGGAAATTCGATATCCGCATCCGGTACCGGAAAGATTACCGTGATACGCAGGAGGCCATCGAGCAACTGATGGTACCCACCAACGACGGCGGCAAGATACCCCTGAAAGAAATTGCCACGATGGAAACGCTTACCGGCCCATCGTTTATTTATCGCGACAACAATTCACGATATATCGCCGTCAAGTTTTCCGTGCGCGAGCGCGATCTGGGCAGCACCATCGCCGAAGCCCAGCAAAAAGTGAATGCTGCCGTTCATTTACCCGATGGTTATCGTGCCACCTGGAACGGTGAGTTTGAAAACCAGCAACGCGCCAGCGCCACGCTGGCGCGGGTAGTGCCGGTATGCCTGCTTGTTATTTTCCTGATCCTTTTCGTTACGTTCGGTAATGTGAAAGACGCCATCCTCACTATTTCCAATGTGCCGTTTGCATTGATAGGCGGCATCCTCGCCCTGCACATTACCGGTGTCAATTTCAGCATATCGGCGGGTATCGGCTTTATCGCCCTCTTTGGGGTGTGTATCCAGAACGGAGTGATCCTGATCTCCGTTTTCAGGAAGAACCTGGAAGAAGGCATGCCGCTCGACGATGCCATCCAGGAAGGTGTTCATTCGCGGGTACGACCGGTGGTGATGACCGCGCTCATGGCCATGATCGGCCTGATGCCCGCCGCCATATCAACCGGCATCGGCAGTGAAACCCAGAAGCCGCTGGCAATTGTTGTGATCGGCGGACTGGTAACGGCTACAGTTCTAACCCTGCTTATTCTGCCGGTATTGTATGCCATGGTGTTCAGGATGATGCACAGCCGCGAACACCGGAAACTGCTGCGAAAAGCAGGCGTGATCAGTAAAATTGAGAAGCCCAATCAATAACTATTCGCATCGGTGAACAGCCTCGGGCTGAAAACCGAACGGGC
>JAKPBL010000587.1 GCA_029778965.1 Bacteroidota bacterium | reverse complement strand
CTGCCAGTCGTGGTTTCGTTTGTACAGCCGCTGCGGCGCCGGGTCGCCGGGCTCGCCGAAGAGCCACTTATATACATCGAGGTAATAGAATTGTTTGGTCCACAGCAAGCCACTGAAGGCGCCCCGCAGCAGGTGCTGCTGGCCGGCGGTCATACCGGGGGACGTCAGTTCCCCGTAAAAAGCATCGGTTTCTGCTTTCCGGGCGGCCAGGATAGCGTCGAAATCGATCCAGGGATTTTCATGGGCGATCTTTGTCAGCCGAACGCGGAAGCGAACCACTTTTCCGGCCCCGAGCTTTTTCTTATACCATACGGCCGCCTTTGTGCCGTGTTTTTCAGGGTTGACACTGTCAATCTCGTTTACCACGTGATTATTGATGCCGTCTTTTACATAAGCAGTATCATTCGGCCGGCCGTACATGCGAATATTATTCGTTTCATTGTCGCAGAACAATTGCTCGGCGCTTTCATGATAGAGATAATAATGTCCGTTGCGGCTGGAATGCGATTGCAAACAGCCATCTGTAAGCGCCGTTATCTCCGGCTTCTCGAAACGGGGATTATGCTTCCAGAAATTACGGAACCAAAAATGAGGCAATACATGTATGGTGGCTGCTTCGGGTCCGCGGTTGTAAACGGTTATGTTCAGCAAAATATCTTCGGCCGACGCTTTGGCGTATTCAATGAAGCAATCGAAATACCGGTTCTCCCTGAAAATGCCCGTATCGGGCAGCTCAAATTCAGGCTCTAGCCGGTCGCGCAGGTTTTGCCGCAACAGTTCCAGGTAAGGAAAGGATGCCTGCGGGTATTTATAGAGGTATTTGCAATAGGAATGGGTGGGCGAGGAGTCGAGGTGAAAGAACAGTTCTTTTACGTCCTCACCATGGTTACCTTCATTATTGGCGAGGCCGAACAGCCGTTCTTTCAACAGCGGATCATGCCCGTTCCAGAAGGCAGGTGCGAGGCACAGCACCTGGTCTGTATCACAGAAGCCGGCCAGTGCATCTTCGCCCCAGCGATAGGCATAGCTGCGGGCCAGGTCGTGGTTGATGTAATTCCAGGTATTCCCTTCGAGACTGTAGTCTTCCCGAACCGTACCCCATTGCCGGTCTGCGACATAGGGCCCCCATTTCTTCCAGTTTTTCTGGTTGGCCGATAATTCCAGCCGATCGTTCTCAGCTCTGGTCAAGCGATGCAGTTAAAATGATTGAATCGGCAGCGGCAATCGATAGCGGGCACAAATTTAGTCAATAAAATGGGAGGATGGTTGTACCAGCGGTGGCTGCGCCACACCGGCTTGCTCAAATACGGAAAACTCGATGGTGCGGCAAATGGAATTCAGCGCCAGGTCGTTGGCTGCTTCGCCGAAAGGCTCACCAATATCGTCCACGATGGCATCGAGCGAAATAAATGCATAACTGATGAACATCACCAGGAAGGGCATCATCCAATGAAGTACTTCCAGCAGCCCGAAAGGCAGCAGGAAGCAATAGATATACACCACCCGGTGCAGCAGCACATGGTAGGCAAAGGGCAATGGTGTATTTAAGATGCGTTCGCAGCCACCCACGATATCAGACATGGCAGACAGCCGGCGGTCGGCGGCGTTTAGCTGCATGCTGTCTATATATCCTTCGCG
>JAKPBL010000579.1 GCA_029778965.1 Bacteroidota bacterium | reverse complement strand
CCGGGGTGAAATGCCTTTTACACACTACGCCCGTCAATATTTCGCGGCGCATAAAAAGCATGGCTCGCGCGACCGCCGGCAGATACTTCAGTTGTGTTATAGCTGGTTCAGGATGGGGCATGCATTGCCCGGCCTCGCACCGCGCGAGCGAATGCTGACAGGCCTGTTTTTGTCGGCCGCCGAACCCGGTCTTTTATTAGGTGCTTTTAACGAAGAATGGAATGCCGCTGCTGCTTTGCCTTTTGCCGAAAAAGCAGCGATACTGGGTATTGGTTTGCCGGAACTGGAGATTTTCCCCTGGCCCGATTTGCTGAGTGAAGGCATTGACCCTATTGCCTTTTCCCTGTCGCACCTGCAGCAACCCGACCTTTTCGCACGGATCAGACCCGGGCAAAAGGAGAAAGTGATCAGAAAGCTGGAAGAACGTTGGATCGGTTATGAGCTGATCGGTAACAGCAGTCTGCGCCTGCCGAACGGCTATGATGCAGCGACCGACTTCGCACTCGATAAAGAAGTGGTAATACAAGATCTCGGCAGCCAGCGCACCGGCGAATTGCTGCAACTGATCAATGAGCAGCCGGCTGCTATATGGGATTGTTGCGCTGCCAGCGGCGGCAAATCACTGCTGACAATGGATATGTTCCCGGGCGCCTTTCTAACGGTAACCGATATACGGCAAACCATTCTTGTTAACCTCGCGGCGCGCTTTGTACGGGCGGGTATTCGCAATTATCGTCGCCTGGAAGCTGACCTGAGCCTGGAAGCGCCTTCCATCCCACCGCAGGACCTGCTGATTGCCGACCTGCCCTGCACTGGTAGCGGCACCTGGTCGCGTTCGCCCGAGAACCTCTCTTTCTTTAATCCCGAAAGCATCAGCCGGTTTTCGCAACTGCAAAAAGCGATTGTAACCAATGCCCTTCAACGGCTGCGCCCGCAGGGTCACCTGCTTTATATTACCTGCTCTGTTTTCAAAGAAGAAAATGAAGAGAATGTGGAATGGCTGGTACGCGAGCATGGTATGAAACCGGTAGCGGTGCAATTCATCAACGGCTATACGGAGAAAGCCGATAGCATGTTTGCCGCGTTGCTACAAAAGGAACGGGAAGGGGCTGGTAAAAACTAATGTAAACCATCGCTTTTACGGCGAGAGTACAGCGCTTCGTGCCGATTTGTTAATATTAGGCCGTACCGAAATAAAAGCTTATCTTTGTTCCCGTTAACATAAGTTCTACTTCAGTCCGTCAGGATTAGTAATGTTTTTACACCTGTTCTCCTCAGTAATTATTTTCCTCCTCTTTACGCCGTTGCAGTTCTTCTTGTTACATTTTTTAACCATTAACAAGTTTGTTATGAACATGTATGTATCGAACCTGGGATTTCAGGTGCAGGAAAATGATCTGTTGAAATTATTCAGTGCTTACGGCGAAGTGACCTCCGCAAAAATAATCACTGATCGCGAGACCGGCCGCAGCCGCGGTTTTGCTTTTGTTGAAATGAGCTCCGGCCCCGATGCCGACAGGGCTATGGTTGAGCTGAACAACCGCGAAGTAGACGGGCGTGCTATTTCGGTGGCAGTAGCCAGGGAAAGAGAGCCGCGCGCTCCACGCAGCCGCTGGTAACCATATAGAAGGCAACAGCATAATAACTGTTGCCTTTTTCATTTGCCCCCTGTTTCCCTTAACCCCCGTCATGAAAAAGCTGGTATTCAACAACAAAAAAGCAGATTTTTCCAAAGCCCTGCACCAGGCGGTGGATGTTTATTTCGACAGCCGCCAACTGGCCAGAACGGGCAATCGGCAACTCTATATTAAATCGGTAGTGCTGATCTCCATTGCCATTGCCGCTTACCTCGTATTCCTATTGGTTCCAATGGGTTGGTTGCTGACCACGGTGGTCGGTCTCGTACTTGGTTTAACCAGTGCCAGCATTGGTTTTAATATTATGCACGATGCAAATCACCAGAGTTATTCGACCAGTAAACGGGTTAACGATTGCCTGGGATTTACCCTGAATGCATTGGGTGGTAACAGCTTTATCTGGAAGTATAAGCACAACGTCATTCATCATACCTATACAAATGTGGACGGTATCGACGACGATATTGCCAAGAGCCCCCTTATCAGGATGTGCAGCTCACAACGCTGGCTGCCGGTACACCGTTTCCAGCACCTGTACACACCGCTGCTTTATGCCTTCAGTTCACTGATCTGGGTGTTGGTGCAGGATTTCGATAAATATTTCAAGCCTCGCCTCGGCGCTGTGGCCATGCGTACAAAAATGCCACCGGTGGAACATGTTATTTTCTGGAGCAGCAAATTATTATACCTGTTTTTTTACATTGTGTTACCTATAATGCTTGCCGGCTGGCAGCATTGGTTACTCTTCTTCCTGAGCATGCATGCCGGCATGGGCCTGACGCTGGCCATAGTTTTTCAATTGGCGCATGTGGTAGAAGGTACGACCTTCGAACATACGCAAGAGGGAGTTATTAAAAAACTGGATACCGGATGGGCAGAGCACCAGGTGCGGACCACTGCTGATTTTGCACCCGACAGCAGGATCATTTCCTGGTTGGTTGGCGGACTGAATTTCCAGATCGAACACCACCTGTTTCCCCGTATCAGCCACATTCATTATCCGGCCCTGAGCAAGATTGTACAGGCTACCTGCGCCGACTACCAGTTGCCCTATCATTGTCTGCCGACAATGGGAGCGGCCATTCGCTCGCATTTTCAGCAGATTCATTTACTGGGACGTCAACCTGCACTGACACCTGTCACTATAAAATAATGAGAATGAACTTACACATTTCCAATTTAAGCTTCGCAGTAAGAGAAGCCGATCTTCGCGACCTTTTCGTACGTTATGGGCCGGTAACGGCGATCCACCTTGTACTCGATGGCAGTACGGGCCATAGCCGTGGTTTTGGTTTTGTTGAAATGGCTCGCGAGCATGCCATGAATGCCATTCGCGGACTGCATGGCAAAATCGTCGAAGGCAAAGCCATGATAGTGGCTGAAGCCAGATCCCGATCCGCTTATTAGATTTTAAATATTGCATTATGACCTTTGATCTGATCGAGAAGTATGTAGAAGCAACAGACCGGTATAACAAACCGGTAAATGTGCATTTCCGGAACCGCTCCACTGTGACCGGCCTTTTTATCAGGGCACGTGACTATGATGATATGAAAAAGAAAAATTTCTGGCGTATCGTTCCTCAATCGAGGCTGCAATTATGGCAATCGTCGAATGATCCTGCGTTAAGCCGTCTGTTCCATGGCGCTGAATTCTCCAGGCTCACTGATGCCGGATAGACAATACCCGTTCTGATAAGCAGGCATTATACGCCTCAATGCAGATGGTGCTGCTCGATAAGTGCGATGCCGCGGTATTCTTTTAAAACGCCCGGGGCAACAAATTCCACTTCCCCGCCATCGTCCAATACTTTTTCGATGGCGTCATTGATGAGGTTCGTAGCCTGTGCATTGAGCGGCGAAGGATAGTCGCCATCTTCTTCAACCACCAACAATTGACCCCGGCGATGGGTTGCTGCCTTCCAAACCTCCCGGAAGCCGA
>JAKPBL010000576.1 GCA_029778965.1 Bacteroidota bacterium | reverse complement strand
GGCTTACCCAGCGCAGCAGGTTGATCTTTGATCCGGCTTTGTCGTTAGTGCCGCTTCCCCTGGCTCCGCCAAAAGGTTGCTGCCCTACTACTGCACCGGTACATTTATCGTTGATGTAAAAATTTCCCGCCGCATTGACCAGTTTTTTAGTGGCCAGCTCAGCTGCATACCGGTCTTCAGAAAAAATGGATCCCGTGAGCGCATAGATGGACGTGCGGTCCACAAGGTCCAGTGTCTGTTCGAACTGCGACTCTTCGTAAACAAACACGGTAAGAACCGGCCCGAATAGCTCTTCGCACATGGTCACGTAAGCTGGATCTTTGGTGACGATAATGGTTGGTTCAATGAAATAACCTTTGCTCTTGTCGTAATTGCCGCCGGCAACGATCTCCACGTTGCTGTCTTTTTTTGCCGCATCAATGTACCTGGCCAGCTTGTCGAAGCTTTTTTCGTCGATCACCGCATTGATGAAGTTGGTGAAGTCTTCGGTTGGGCCCATTTTCATGGTTTTGAGGTCATTCACAATGTGTGCCTTGACCTCTGTCCATATGTTGGAAGGAACGTAAGCCCGTGAGGCTGCCGAGCATTTCTGCCCCTGGTATTCAAAGGCTCCGCGCGAAATGGCAACGGCCAGGGCTTTGACATCCGCCGAGGGATGTGCCATGATAAAGTCCTTACCGCCGGTTTCGCCTACGATGCGTGGGTAAGAGCGGTATTTGTGGATGTTGTTGCCTATGCTCTGCCAGATGTTTTGAAATACCTCAGTGCTTCCGGTGAAGTGGATGCCGGCAAAATCACGGTGATTAAAAATAACCTCTGCCGCGTCGGGGCCGCTGGGATAAATGAGATTGATGACCCCGGCCGGAACACCGGCCTTGAGAAACACCTCCATGAGCACATTGGCGCTGTATACCTGGGTATTACTGGGTTTCCATACTACCACGTTGCCCATCATCGCACAGCTCGACGGCAGGTTGCCGGCAATGGCGGTGAAGTTGAACGGCGTGAGCGCATACACAAACCCTTCGAGCGGACGCCATTCGAGGCGGTTCCATACACCCGGACCGGAAATGGGCTGCTCGGCATAGATCTCCGTCATGTATTGTACATTGAAACGCAGGAAATCAATGATCTCGCAGGCACTGTCGATCTCGGCCTGGTACGCGTTTTTGCTTTGTCCCAGCATGGTGGCCGCGTTCAACTTAGCGCGGTAAGGTCCGGCAATGAGCTCAGCGGCCCGCAGGAAGATCGCTGCGCGATGCTCCCAGCCCAGGTTGACCCACTTTTCGCGGGCGGCGAGCGCCGCCTGTATGGCTTGCTCGACATGCGTTTTATCGCTTTTATGAAAATGACCAAGGGTATGCTTGTGGTCGTGCGGGGGGGCCAGGCGGGTGGTATTGCCGCTGCGCACTTCCTGGCCGCCAATGTACATCGGGATATCGAGCTCCCGGCTACGCAGCTCCTTCAACATGGCCTGCAGTTCTTTTCGTTCAGCGCTACCGGGCGCATAACTTTTTACTGGTTCGTTGGCCGCAACGGGC
>JAKPBL010000572.1 GCA_029778965.1 Bacteroidota bacterium | reverse complement strand
TTTTTACCAGGATAATGCCGCCGCGGGGGCCGCGCAGGGTTTTATGGGTGGTGGAAGTAACAAAGTGGCAATGATCGAAGGGGGAGGCCAGCAGCCCCTTGGCGATCAGTCCCGCGGGATGCGCCATATCACACCATACAAAAGCGCCGATCTCGTCAGCCACCTTCCTTATACGGGCATAATCCCAGTCGCGGCTATACGCAGAAGCCCCGCAGATGATCACTTTGGGCTTGTGCTCGCGCGCCTGTTTTTCGAGCATAGCGTAGTCAACGCGACCGGTTTCTTTTTCGACGCCGTAGAATACGGGATTATACAGCTTGCCGCTGAAGTTAACCGCCGAACCGTGGGTAAGGTGCCCGCCCATGGAGAGGTCGAGCCCCAGGATGGTATCCCCCGGCTGCAGAATGGCCAGCAGCAGGGCTGCATTCGCCTGGGCGCCGCTGTGTGGCTGTACGTTCGCATATTCGCAGCCGAAAGCTTCTTTGAGGCGGTCTATCGCCAGTTGTTCCACCTGGTCAACCACCTCGCAACCACCATAATAGCGACGGCCTGGATAGCCTTCCGCGTACTTATTGGTGAGCACGCTGCCCATCGCCTGGATCACGGCCAAGGAAGTGAAATTTTCGGAGGCGATCAGCTCGATGCCATGTCGTTGCCTTTCCAGCTCCTTGCGTATGAGGGAGGAGACCAGCGCGTCTTGTTGCATGCTTTTTAAAATTTGCCGCAAAAATAGGTATTTTCGGGTCGATGAAAGCGATCATTCCGGTAGCTGGTGCCGGCACCAAGCTGCGTCCGCATACATATACCCAACCCAAGGCACTGATTCCGCTGGCTGGCAAAACCATCCTCAGCATCATCGTAGAACAACTGGCCGAAGCCGGTGTGCACGAGTTTGTCTTTATCATTGGTTACCTGGGCGATAAGATACAGGATTTCGTACGCGAAAAATATCCCCACCTGGAGACCCATTTTGTGCAGCAGAACGAGCGGCAGGGCATCGGCCACGCGATCTGGCTCACGCGCGACCTGATCAGGCACGACGAAATCATTATCGTATTGGGCGACAGCATCTGCGAGTACGACGTGAAGGCGGTGCTCGAAAGCCCCGATTCGCTGCTGGGCGTGAAACGGGTGGATGACCCGCGTGATTTCGGGGTGGCGGAGATCAGCGACGAAGGACAAATCAACCGGGTGGTCGAGAAGCCGCAGATACCCAAAAGCAATATGGCCCTGGTGGGCATTTACAAGATACGCGAAACGGGTATGCTGCTCGACTGTCTGGAGAACAATATCCGTGAGCACCATACCTCATATGGCGAGTACAACCTGACCGATGCGCTGGAATGCATGATCGGGCAGGGTGTGGTGCTGCGCTCGTTCAAAGTGCAGAACTGGTTCGATTGCGGCAAAAAAGAAACTCTGCTCGAAAGCAACGCGACCCTGCTGCGCAAGATCGGCCAGTCGATCGCAGAAGACCACCAGTTTGAAAACACGATCATCGTGCCGCCCGTCAGCATCGCGCGCGGATGTGATATCGCCAATAGCATCATCGGTCCGAATGTGGCCATCGGCGAATGCGTAACCATCACCGATTCCATCATCAAAGACTCCATTATCGGCGCCTTCTCCGACCTCAAAGACATTGTGCTGACCCATTCGCTGATCGGCACCGATGCCGGCGTTCGGGGAGAAAGCCGCAGCCTGAACATCGGCGATAATACGGAGATCGATTTGGGCCGGCGGTAACGGCTGCTGTTGATTTTTGTCTTTCTTTGTATCCTCAATACGAAACATTGTTTGCTGCAAACCGTATTTGTACGCTTTTTGGGATCGATTTTCCGTTGGTGCAGGCCGGTATGGTATGGGCCAGCGGATGGCGGTTAGCCAGCGCCGTTAGTAATGCCGGCGCCCTCGGCTTGCTGGGCAGCGGAAGCATGTATCCGGATGTTTTGCGCGAACACATACGTCGCTGCAGGGAAGCCACCGGCAAGCCTTTTGGCGTAAATGTGCCACTGCTCTATCCGTCGATCGAACAACTGATGGCTGTTATCATGGAAGAAGGGGTGAAAATCGTTTTCACTTCGGCAGGCAACCCCGCTGCCTGGACGGGCATTCTCAAGGAAAAGGGCATTACCGTGGTGCATGTGGTGAGCAGCAGCAAATTTGCGCGGAAAGCGGAAGAAGCGGGCTGCGATGCCGTAGTGGCTGAGGGGTTTGAGGCCGGCGGACACAATGGCCGGGAGGAAACGACCACCCTGGTGCTGGTTCCGGCGGTTCGCCAGGCGGTGCAGGTGCCGGTGATTGCCGCAGGAGGTATTGCAACGGGCCGCCAGATGATGGCGGCCATGGTGCTGGGGGCCGACGGCGTGCAGGTGGGAACCCGTTTCGTAGCCAGCGAAGAGGCGAGCAGCCACGAAGCATTCAAACAGGCCGTGCTGGCGGCCGGAGAAGGCGATACGCAGTTGAGCCTGAAAAAGCTGGCACCGGTGCGGCTGTTGAAAAATCCGTTCTACCAGTTGGTGACCGAGGCCGAAGCCCGGGGCGCAACAGTCGCCGAATTGAAGGAGTTATTAGGCCGGGCGCGGGCCAAGAAGGGCATGTTTGAAGGGGATATGGAAAACGGTGAGCTGGAGATCGGGCAGGTGAGCTGCCTCGTAAAAAATATGCTGCCGGCAGCGGAAATTGTACGAAATTTCAGGGAGGAATTTACCCGTGCGGTGCAGCACCCGTTCATTTAGCGACAAAACTTTCTGTATGAGATTTCTTCGTATATGCATGACTGCTATAGCTGTTCTTGGCGCTGTATTGTCGGCATGCGCCAACCAGGGGGAGCCCCGCGTCAAAAAAGAAGCGGGCGTGCATGGTTACGTGCTGGATGCCAAAACAGGCAAGCCGCTGGTAGGGGTAACCGTATCAGCCTTATCGGGTAAATCGGTAGTGAAGTCGGATGCGACCGATGCGGCAGGCTATTTCCAGATCAGGGAATTGCCCGAAGGCAATATGTCGATCGTATTTGACAAAAAAGGCTACCGTTTTGTACGTAAAGATGTGGTGAAGCTGAAAATGGGTGAGATGCTGCAGTTAACAGTGCGTACACAACAGGAGC
>JAKPBL010000571.1 GCA_029778965.1 Bacteroidota bacterium | reverse complement strand
CTTACTGCCGCTGCTGCTCGCAGTCGCATGCATGGTCCAGGCGCAAGACGTCTATAAGCATCCGCCGAAAGCGATGGAAGAAATACTGTTGGCCAAACCAACACCGGGAGTTAGCGTGGATGACAAGGGCGAATGGATGTTGCTGATGGACTATAAACTGTATCCGTCGGTGGAAGAGCTGGCGCGTCCGGAGTTGCGGATTGCCGGCTTGCGGATCAATCCCGCCAATTTCGGGCCGAGCAGGCAGACATATATTACCAGCCTTGTATTGAAGAACATCGCTTCGGGAAAGGAAATACCGGTGACCGGCTTACCGGCATCCCTGGCGGCAGCAAACATCAGTTGGAGTCCCGACAACAAAAAGATCGCCTTCACGCATACGACCGCTTCAAGGATCGACTTATATGTGATCGGGGTAAACACGCAAAAGGCGGTTAAGATCAACCAAACCGCACTTAATACCGCCGTGGGCGATATTTACTGGTATGACAACAATACCATCTTCTATAATGGCATTGTCAAGCCTGCCTCGGCCCCCCCGGCAAAGCCCGCCGCCCCCAAAGGCCCCACCGTACAGGAGAACTATGGCAAGGCATCTCCCCGGCCCACTTACCAGGATATGATCAGGAGCCCGTACGACGAAAGCCTTTTTGCTTTTTACGCAACCACGCAACTGATCAAAAATGCAAATGGGGTGGAAAGCAAAATCGGCACGCCGGAAATGATGGTTTCGCTGTCGTTCTCGCCCGATAAAAAATACACGCTCAAGAACACGGTGCGGCGGCCTTTTTCCTACCTGGTGCCTTATTACGGCTTTCCGACCACGGTCAGCATAACCGATATAACCGGCAAAGAGATCAGGAGGCTGGCTGACCTGCCGTCGAGCGAAACGGCGCCGAGCGGGAACGACAACGTGCAACTGGTGCCACGGGATTACGGCTGGCGCGACGACGAAGCGGCAACCGTTACCTGGTGCGAGGCGCTTGATAGCGGGCTGATCAAAAAACCCGCCGAATACCGCGATGCGGTATATGCGTTAGCGGCGCCTTTCAACGGGCAGCCCGTTACGCTTTTCAAAACCGGCATGCGCTTTTATCGCGTTACCTGGGGCGATAAAAACCATGCCCTGGTAACAAAGGGCTGCGCGGCAAACAAACCACCCAAACCAGTCTTTTTAACCCGGCAAACGGCACGCTTGAAAAGCTGATCACGCGGAATACAACAGACGCCTACAGCAATCCGGGCGCTCCCATGCTGACAACGAACCGTTATGGGGCGCATGTTTTACAACTGAGCGCAGATGGGAACAAAATATTCTTCAACAACACCGTCGGCAGCTCGCCCAAAGGGGATTTGCCATTCCTCTTATCGTACGACCTGGCCGCCAAAAAAGCCGATACGCTCTGGCGCTGCCCCGACGGCTATTACGAAACAGTGGTTCGGCTGATCGACCCGAACAAGCTCAATTTTATCAGCAGGCGCGAATCGAAAACCGAGATGCCCAACTACTGGCTGAAGAATCTCCGGTTACGCATTGCCGACAGGCAACTGACAAATTTCAAAAACCCCTACCCGCAAATGGAGGGCGTTACCAAAGAAAAGATCCGCTATAAGCGGGCAGACGGCGTTGACCTGACAGGCGATCTCTATCTTCCGAAAGGATACAATAAAGAGAAAGACGGACCGCTACCGGTGCTGATCTGGGCCTATCCCGCAGAATATAATTCGGCGGCCGATGCGGCACAGGTCAGGGGCAGCGAATACCGCTTCACCCTGCTGACCGGCGCCTCGCCGTTAAGCCTCGTTACGCAGGGTTATGCCGTGCTGAACAATGCCGAAATGCCCATCGTTTCGACCGACAGCACGAAAAAACCCAATGACAACTTTGTAGACCAGTTGCGCATGAACGCCGAAGCAGCTGTCAACTACCTGGCCAGCCTGGGCGTGGGCGACAAAAACCGGATGGCGGTCGCAGGGCACAGCTATGGTGCTTTCATGACGGCCAACCTGCTGGCACATACAAATCTCTTCAAAGCCGGCATCGCCCGCAGCGGTGCCTATAACCG
>JAKPBL010000568.1 GCA_029778965.1 Bacteroidota bacterium | reverse complement strand
CGGTTATATATCAGCTCCTGTCCCGGTCGCAGATACACGTCTTTACTCATTCTCTTCGTTGCGCTGTCGACCGACCGAACCACTACCCTTCCTTCAAATACCTGCACCACGATATTTTTATGTGCCGGACGATTTTCCACCAGGAATTTCGTTCCCAACGCTGTTGTCGCCAGGTCGCCGCTGATCACGGTAAAAGGCCGGCTGCTGTCTTTCGCTACAATGAACTCCGCTTTTCCGTTCAAATCCACCCGGCGCCTGCCCGCTTCAAAACGATCGAGAAAAACGATCTCGCTGCTATCGTATAAAACGACTTCCGATCCATCGGAAAGACTGAGCCTTTTCGCTTCACCGCTGTTGTTCCGCTCATACCTGGTCAACTGTTGCGATTCGGCAGCAGGCTTTTCTGTTTGCGCCATATCCGCCGCAGGCGTCGTTTTACCGAACCAGTTCATCCGGATGCCTGCAAAGAGCAGTAGCGCCGCAGCGACTGCCGCCGCCATCCACCATTTTGCGGCTGTATTACGTGCCGGCATGTCAATGACCATCCCCTCATCATCGTCTTTCGCTTTTTCGCGGAATGCTTTCCATTCCTTGTCGATATCGATCGAACGAACCTCTTTTTCCAAGGTAATGAGCCGCCATACCTGCTGCCATTCAGAGAATTGCAGCCGGTTCGCTTCAGAAGCATTTATCCAGTTTTCAATGGTTTCCGCTTCAGCTTCTGTGGTTTCATTTGAAAAATACCGAATCAGTATCTCATCAAATGCATGCTCATTTTCCATTTCCATATATAATACGACTGAACGTTTTCTTACCCCTACAACATTTTCTATTTTTTATACCACTGGCACAGCGCCAGGAGGGCGGCGGCCAGCAACACCAGGTAACTTTCCAGTTTTACACGAAGCCTGGCCATCGCGCGGCTCATCTGGGTCTCCACTGTTTTTACGGAAATATCCAGCCTTGTGGCTATTTCTGCATATTTAAGTCCCTCGTACCTTGACAGCTCGAATACCAGCCGCATTTGTTCAGGCAGCTCGCGGATGGCCTTGTCGATACTGGTGCTGAGTTCCCTGAAATCGGGATGAATGGGCGGCATCACCGACTGGCCGGGATGGTCGCGCAGCAATACCTGCTCGGAGCGCTGCTTCACTTTTTCGTGCTTTCGCTGGTCGAGGCAGCGGTTCGCCACCATTTTATAGAGATATGATTTGGCGCTGCCGCCGGCATCGATGGCATGCCTCATTTCCCAGAGCTTCAGAAAACAAGCCTGCACAATGTCTTTGGCACTGTCGCCGTCGAGTCCGAAATGATATTGTGAAAAAGTGCAAAGCGGAACAAAGTATTCGCGGAAAAGGGCTTCAAAAGCAGCTTCCGGCATCCCGACCGCAGCATCAGGATTGCGTTCGGGCGCAGCATTCGTTGTCATCTCAGGGCCCATGCCAGCCAATATAAGAATCGATTCCGAAAAAAAGAGAAAAAAAAGCAGGCGCTGCTATGAGTCGGTCAGATGACCGGCTACTTTTCCAATGGTAAGCCCCTGCACCACGATGGAAAACACGACTACAATATAGGTAACAGCCAGTATAAAGTTCTTATGGGGACCGTGTTCAACCGAAAGCGCCAATGCGATCGATACCCCGCCGCGAAGGCCGCCCCATACCAGCAGCTTGATCGTGGAAGCGCTGAATTTTCTTTTGAAAGGCAATACCTTGGTGGGTATCCAGATCGACAGGAAGCGGGACAATAATACCACCACGATCCCCAGCAAACCCACCAGCCAGTAAGAAGGCAGGTTCTCGATCAGCAAGAGCTCAAACCCGATAAACAGGAAGAGAATGGCATTGAGGATTTCGTCGAGCAGCTCCCAGAACTTCTCCAGGTAATCTTTGGTGGTTTCAGACATGGCCGTTTGCTTGCCATAGTTGCCGATCACCAGGCCCGCCGCCACCATCATCAGGGGACCTGAAATATGTATGGCCCTTGCCAGCAAGTAACCGCCCATCACTGCTGCCAGCGTCAACAGCACTGCTATTTTATAGTCGTCGATCTTCTGCATGGCCCTCGACACCAGCCAGCCAATGGAAAGGCCGCCCAGCAGCCCGCCGGCCGCCTCCTTCACCAACAGCCACGACACGCTCACCAGTGAAATTTCGTGTTCGGGCGTTTGCAGCTCCCTGTTCTGGGCCACCTGCAGCAGCACGGCAAATACCACCACCGCCACGCCATCGTTAAAAAGCGATTCGCCGGCCACTTTTGTTTCGAGGCTGCGCGACACCTTCGCCGTTTTCAATATACCCAGCACGGCCACGGGATCGGTAGGCGATATCAACGCCCCGAAAAGCAGGCAGTAAATGAATGGTACTTTTTCATACACCAGCGGGAGAAGCAGGTAAAAAAGGGCGCCCACGATGAGCGTTGACAACACTACGCTCAGCGTAGAAAAGACCACGATAGGTGTGCGTTGCTCGCGTAAATCGGACAGGTGGATATGAATGGCGCCGGCAAAAAGCAGGAAGTTCAGCATGGCTCCCATCAATATCTCCGTAAAATCGATGCTTTCGAGGAGGCGCGAAAAAGCGAGGAAAGTTTTCGGGAAAATGCTGCCGGTGATCACCAGTACGATAGAGGCTATCATGGCAATCAGCATTACGCCGATGGTAGAAGGCAGTTTTAGAAACCGCCCGTTGAGATAGGAAAAGACGGCCGCAAATACAATAAGAATGGAAAGAGAGTAATATAATTCCATATTCCCGCTGGCTGAAAAATGTTTATACCAGTCAAATTAACGCAAGAAGGCTAAATCATAAAAAAAAATTATACTCTTCCTGAAACGGCTAAGCAGCCATCATTGCACATTAGTTCGGAGATTCGCGCTTTAAAAACCCGATCACAGACATGGGTACATCTGCCGGCCTGACCCCCAAACATCTCCTACTGACCTTACTGACGGTGTTTGTATGGGGCACCAACTTTATCGCGATATATATCGGGCTGAAAGACATTCCGCCTTTTCTGCTTTGCGCCATTCGTTTCGGACTGGCGGCTTTTCCCTGGGTATTTGTACTTCCAAGACCAAAAGCACCACTGAAGCTGATCATTGCCTTCGGCCTGTTCAACTTTGCGCTGCAGTTCGGGTTTATGTTTACCGGAATGCATCTCGGCCTGTCGCCGGGACTCGCCTCGCTGGTGCTCCAGGTGCAGGTATTCTTTTCCATTGCCCTGGCCTTTTTGCTGTTCGGCGAGAAGCCGGGTATCATGAAAATAGCCGGCTCTTTGATTTCGTTTATCGGGATAGGCATTGTTGCCACACATGTTGCGGGGGGAACAACGTTTATCGGGCTGGTACTCACCTTGCTCGCCGCTTTATCATGGGCCATGGGCAATATGGTCACCAAAAAAATTGATGCACAATCGCCCCTGTCACTGGTGGTATGGGGAAGCCTGGCGGCCTTTCCCTTCATGACCGTCGCCTCCCTATTGGTGGATGGTCCCGCCGCCATCGGAAGCGCTTTTCAACATATATCGCTGCCCGCTATCGGCGCCATTATTTATATCGTTTATTTTTCGACCCATTTTGGTTACGGAAGCTGGGGATTTCTCATAAAAACCTATTCCACCCCGATCGTGGTTCCGTTTACACTACTCATCCCGGTCTTTGGTTTTATGAGCTCGGCCATTTTTTTGGGAGAAGACCTGCCGTTCTGGAAAATCCTGGCATCCCTGTTTATCATGGGCGGGCTTCTGTTCAACCTGATGGAAAAACAAATCTGGAAATTATTGGGAAGATGATCTGCGGATCATCCACTTATAGAGCTCAAACCACCATACCGCTGCTGCCGCCACCAGGGCGCCAAGGCCCAGTTCGCCTGTTCCCAGCTGTGTTACCCGGAAAAAGCTGGAGAGCGGCGTAATATACAGCAGCGCAAAAAGCAGGCAAACCGTCAACAGGGTAATGCCCGCCAGTAACCGGTTCCTGTTTTTAAAGCTCTCTATAAAGCTGTAATAAAACGACCGGTTGGAAAAGCTCAGCAAAATGTTCGACAGGACCAGGGTACTGAACACCATGGCCCTCGTTTTTTCTTCGCTGCCTCCGTGGTGTACCGTCCATTGATACACAAAAAGAACGCCGATGGTGATTGCCAGTCCCTGCGCGATGCTGACAGACAATTCGCGGCCACTCAAAAAAGTATCTGTCATCTTTCTTGGCTTCCGCGCCATCGTATTGGGTTCCATCGGCTCATTTTCATATACGATAGAACAGATGGGGCCCATGATCAGCTCAAGGAAAATAACGTGTACCGGCGTGAAAATAGTGGGATACCGCCAGCCCAGGAACAAAGGCAGGGACACCGTTAGAATGATGGGGATATGAATCGAGATGATGTACTGAATGGCTTTTTTGATATTGGCATAGATGCGTCGCCCGGCTGCTATCCCTGTAATTAATTTATCCAGGTCGTCGTTGGTGATGACCAGCGATGCCGCCGCCTTGGCTATTTCCGTTCCCTTGTTGCCCATGGCCACGCCGATATGAGCCGCTTTCAGGGCGGGTGCATCGTTTACGCCATCGCCCAGCATCGCCACTACTTCGCCTTTTTGCTTGAGGGCGTTCACGACGGCCAGCTTTGCATCGGGGAACATGCGGGTAAACAACGTGGCTTCACCCGCCAGTGTTACGAGCTCCTGTTCATCCAGCGACACAATGTCGCTCCCGTTTACCGGTGGCAGCCGGCTGATGATCCCGGCCTGTTCGGCGATGGCCCTGGTGGTATCGGCATTGTCGCCCGTAATCACTTTTACCTGGATACCGGCCTTATATATTTTTTGAAATACTTCCCCGATGCCTTTTTTAGGAGGATCATAAAATACCGTAAGTCCCAGGAACGAAAAACTAAATTCCTGCTGCCGGTCGGGAAAGCGATTGCCGGCAAACAGGGCTTTCGCTACCCCCAGCACCCGGTAGCCCCGCTCACCAAACAAACGCACCTGCTCCCTTATCCGCTCTTTTTCGGCATCGGTTAGCACAGAAACGGCCAGTATGGCTTCCGGGGCGCCCTTGGCCGCGATGATCCTGTCCCCCTGTGCATTCTCAAACAGGTGGGTCATCATGGGGGGCTTGCCTTCAAGCGGGTATTCATGGAACAGCCGGAAAGCGGAACGGACATCCGGCTGCGTTTGTGCATACACGTTATGCAGCGTTTTCTCCATCGGGTCAAAAGGTACCGGCTCACTGCTCCACATCGCATACGCGATCAGCTCACGCAGGTGCTTGTCGCCGAAGGCCGGCTCTCCGTAGGTTTTGCCGGTGCTGTAGTCGTACAGCATGGCAAGCTGCATGGCATTTTCGGTAATGGTGCCGGTTTTATCGGTGCAGATCACGGTAGTGCTGCCCAGGGTTTCCACTATTCCCGAACGTTTCACGATAATGCCCTCGCGCATCAGCTTCCAGGCGCCCAGTGCCATAAACGTAGTGAATGCCACGGGG
>JAKPBL010000545.1 GCA_029778965.1 Bacteroidota bacterium | reverse complement strand
ATCTTATCTGGCGATTTGGCGCCGGTAGTGCCAGTGGATTTACCAGCCCCGACCCCGCAGGAGGATTCTGGCCCAAGCATGAAGGCCCCAAAGGAGATTTCAACAAAATGTATGAAGGTGGTATCGTGGTGCCGATCCTGATCGCCAACTTCCTGATCGTGGTAACCTTCGTTATCGAGCGACTGCTTACTATTTCCAAAGCAACAGGCACCGGCAGCAACGACGAATTTATTCGCAAGGTGCAGTATCACCTCGCCAACAAGAATGTGGATGCCGCTCTTACTGAGTGCGACAAGCAAAAAGGTTCAGTAGGCAATGTAATGAAGGCTGGCCTGCGCAAGTACAAAGAAATGATCACTGATACCGAACTGGATACCGACCAGAAGGTGCTTTCTATCCAGAAAGAAGTGGAAGAAGCTACCTCGCTGGAACTGCCGATGCTGGAAAAGAACCTGGTGTTCCTGTCGACCATCGCTTCGGTAGCGACCCTGCTCGGTCTGTTCGGAACGGTATTGGGTATGATCCGCGCGTTTGCCAAACTGGGTGATGAAGGCGGTGGCGATGCTGCCCGCGAACTGTCAAAAGGTATCTCCGAAGCCCTGTATAACACGGCCCTGGGTATCGGTACCTCTGCTGTAGCGATCATCATGTACAACGTGTTTACTACCAAGATCGACGGTATTACATACGGTATCGACGAATCAGGTTTCACCCTGACCCAAAGCTTTGCTTCCCTGTACAAGTAAGGAACAGGTTTTCCGTAAAGATTTTTATGGAAAACAGCAGTTTTGGAATCTACTATTGAAACCGATTAAAAACTAGTCATGCCAAAAGTTAAACTACCCCGCAAGAGCACGACGATCGATATGACCGCGATGTGCGACGTGGCGTTTCTTTTGCTGTCTTTCTTCATCACCACTACCAAGTTCAAGCCTTCGGAGACCCTGGCGGTAGCTACCCCCAGTTCGGTGGCCAGTAAGGTGGCAGAGCAGAAGGATGTGGCGATGGTAACGATCGATAAAGAAGGAAAAGTGTTCCTTTCCTTCTCAGACGATGCGCCGAAGAAAGACATCATCGAATCGTTGAATACTACGCGTAATCTCGGTTTGAGCCCGGCTGAAATGACCAATTTTGCGAAAGGCCCCTTTGTAGGCGTGCCGTTCAGCCAGCTGAAGTCATACCTTGCCCAACCGACGGAAAACTGGCCGAAGGTAAATTCGCCCGGCATCCCGGTTACCGATACCATCAATAACGAGATGGTTGACTGGATGCATGCCGTAGTGGCCGGCTTCCAGGGCAAGAAGATGAACCTCCTGGTGAAAGGAGACAATGCCTCTAAATACCCCTCTTTCAAGGGTGTGATCGATGCATTCAAAAAGAACGGCCAGATGAAATTCGGTATGGTGACCAACCCGGAGGGCGTGCCCACCGGTACCGACCTGTACCAGGATAACATGCGTCGTATCCAGGGAGGGAAATCGACCGAAGAATAATTAACTTTAAAAAAAAGCAGCCCAATGGCAGAATTAGATACCTCGGGTGGTGGCCATAAAAAAGGCCCCGGCGTCAAGAAAGGGAAAAAGCTCTCTACCAGGGTGGATCTTACCCCCATGGTGGACCTGGGATTCCTGCTCATCACGTTCTTCATTTTCACGACGACGATGAGCCAACCCACGGCTTTACGGCTTTTCCTGCCCCAAGACACCGAAAAACCCGAAGAGCAAAACAAGGCAAAAGCTTCGGGCGCACTCACTATATTGTTGGCCAAGAACAACAATATTTTTTATTACGAAGGAGAGTTGGCGCCTGATGCATCGAATTTTAAAAGCACTGGCTTTAAAGAGATTCGTGACATCATTATCAATAAAAAGAGAAGCGTTAAGCCCGAAGATTTCGTGGTGGTTATAAAGCCCAACAAGGAATCTTCGTACAAGAACGTGGTGGACATCCTGGATGAGATGGCCATCAATGTGGTAAAACGGTACGCTTTGGTTGATATCTCACCCGTTGAGGATGAGCTGATTATCAAATCAGGGGGGTAAAAACCATGCCTGGTTTGTGAAATCTGAACAGGAACGCATCTAATTAAAAACCCGCTACATGGAAATAAATAAAATATTAAGTGCTGATGCGCTGGACATCATTTTTGATGGCCGGAACAAAGAATACGGCGCTTACGAACTGCGGAAAACCTACAACAAGCGCCTGACCCTGGCGGTGCTGGGTATGCTGGCATTTATCCTGTTGGCGGCCGTGGGCAGCCTGATTGCCAATAATATCGGCAAAAAGGATAAGGCCCAGGAAATGGTTGTGCAGGACGTACAGCTCGAAGAAGTAAAAAAACAGGAACAACCGGAGCCACCGCCACCACCCCCGCCGCCCCAACCGGAGCCGCCGAAAGTGGAAATGACCAAATTCACACCTCCCAAGATCGTGAAAGACGAAGAGGTGAAAGAAGATGAAAAGCCCCCGGAAGTAGAGAAACTGGAAGAAACCAAGATCGGTACCATCAACCAGGAAGGTCTGAAAGATGAAGGTATCGTGGCGCCCCCTGCCTCCGACGAAGGAAAAGGCGTGGTGGAAGCACCGAAAAAAGTAGAGGAAGACTGGGACAGAACCTTTACCAAGGTAGAGATCGAGTCTGACTACCCCGGTGGTATGAGCGCCTGGCAGCGTTACCTGAACAAGAACCTGCGTTATCCGACAGAAGCGCAGGACAACGAGATCCAGGGTAACGTCGTGGTTCAGTTCATCGTTGACAAAGAAGGCAACGTAAGTGAAGTGGAAGCCATTAGCGGCCCCAAAGAACTCCGTGAAGAAGCGGTAAGGGTAATCAAGAAGTCGGGTAAGTGGACGCCTGCCGTACAGAACGGTCGCCAGGTGAAATCTTACAAGAAACAACCGATTGTCTTCCGCCTCGAAACAGAGTAATTACAAGAATCGTTTAGGGTATTCCTTGTCATACATAAGGGCATCTGTAAATCAGGTGCCCTTGTTGTTTTTCCGGTTTGGTAATCACCTGTCAGGTGTACCTGACAGGTGATTACCATTGCCAGGAACGCGATTGATTATATTTGCCGCATGAAATATACCCAACCCGATTGGGACGATACGATAGTGGCACTCGCCACCCCTCCCGGCATCGGCGCCATCGGCGTATTGCGGCTCAGCGGGCCGAGGGCGATTGCTATCGTCGATGGGTTGTTCCCTTCCAAATCGCTGGCTGCACAAGCGAGCCATACGGCCCAGGTGGGTCTGATCCGCGAGGGCGGTAGGCAGATCGACGAAGTGGTAGTGACCCTGTTCAAAGGACCGCGATCATATACCGGCGAAGATGTGGTGGAAGTGAGCGGTCACGGGTCGCCTTATGTATTACAGGAGCTGCTGGCTGCCTTTTTGCGCGCCGGCGCGCGACTGGCGAGGCCCGGCGAATTTACACAGCGGGCGTTTTTGCACGGCCGGATCGACCTGACCCAAGCCGAGGCCGTGGCCGATATGATTGCCTCCAATTCAGCCGCTTCGCAAAAGAACGCCCTGAACAATATACGCGGCGGCTTTTCGGCCGAGCTAAAGCAATTGCGCGACCAACTGATCAGCTTTTCGGCGCTGATAGAGCTGGAGCTGGACTTTTCGCAGGAGGATGTAGAGTTCGCCGATCGTTCGCAGCTCTATCACCTGGTGAACGCTGCAATCATTAACACCAGCCGGCTGGTGGAGTCATTCCGGCTGGGTAATGTGATCAGAAACGGGGTGAGTGTGGCAATCGTGGGCAAACCGAATGCCGGTAAGTCAACCCTGCTGAATCGCCTGCTGAATGAAGAGCGCGCGATCGTGAGCGAGATTGCCGGCACTACCCGCGACACCATCGAGGAGGTACTGAATGTGGATGGTATCCTGTTCCGCTTTATCGATACCGCCGGTATTCGGGAGCATACGACCGATGCCATTGAATCGATAGGGGTGGAGCGAAGCCAGGAGAAAATGCGCACCGCCGACCTGGTGCTGTACCTTTTCGATGCCAATACGATGCCGCCCCCCGAGCTGGCGGCGCTTAAGAAAACATTCGACGAAGCCGGCTATCGCTACCTGCTGGTAGGCAACCAGATCGATAAAGGTGAAGAAGCGGCTATGCGCGACCGTTATGCCGCCGCCACACCGCTCATTCTCATCAGCGCGCGCAACAACCTCCATATCGAAGTGTTGCGCGAGCGGCTGGTGGATATGGTACTGCAAGGGCAGGTCGATGCCAATGAGAGCATCGTCACCAATGCGCGGCACTACCAGGCCCTGCGGCAGATACTCACCGCCTTGCAAGATATCAAACAAGCGCTGGGCGCCCGGATCCCCGGCGACCTGCTGGCGCTGGATATCAGGCGCGCACTGCATTTCCTGGGTGAAATAACAGGAGAGGTGAGCAACGAGGATATGCTGGATTATATATTCAGTAAGTTTTGTATCGGGAAATAGGTGGGCTAAGCAAATTAGGATTTCTTGTAGCCGTGGAACCCATCAGCGCATAACCCTTTTAGCGCATTGAAGCCAACCGACCGATTTTTACTGGTGACAAAATCCCGTAATCGAAACTGGTATTGCCGCATATAAGCACCCCATAATGTCGCGTTAAGAGCACGCGGAAGAAAGTGACCTTTAGCAGGCCCGGCTTTGATGTAGCTGGTTCGATACCCGCCAAAATAACCAGCCACCCAACCGTGGATGCATCCCTATTTGCCCGTTCCTGATTAGCAACCCTATGCCATTTATTTTTCCGTTACATTGCCGCTTGCTGTTGTAGAAAAATTATACGTTTGAGATCTTACAGGGATATTACAGAATGTCGCAGAGATTTTATTGTTGTTGTTTTTTATATATACTTTGCCATCATAAGACGGCCAATTTGAACTACTCGCTACAAGCCGTACGCGAACATCTCCTTTATGCCAGTTTCCGCCAAGCGGCTGAATGGAGTATAATCCATCCACTGGTTTATCAATTCCTACAAACTCCAGTTCAAGATCGCCCGCTGAACTATTTGCAGTGATAAAATACGAACCACCTTGAGGTCCGCAGATTACACTATAAAAGCTCATTAATCCAGCACCGGCTCCGGTAATTAGGCCCTGGTTGGTTCCGGGACTACAAGGTGCTTCAGGAACAGTGACGATAACTGAATCGGAAATGGCTTCAACAATGCATCCACTGGTTACACCTACCCGCAATGTATATCTTCCGGAATTATAAGGTTGCACATTCGTGAGAATTGGACGCTGCTCTTCTGAAACGAAATTGTTAGGTCCCTCCCAATGATAAAATTCGGCGAATTCGACGTTCTCCATTTTAAGCTCAATATCTCCGCCAGCCAATACAGATTTAGCAACAATAATTACAGGAGAGAAATTGCACTCAACATCATTTTTAGAGCAACTACTGAACAGTGAAATAAACAATGCCATAAGGACCATACAAAAAAATAGCCGCTCAAAAACTGCATATGAGAATCTACACATGTTTTATTTTTATAATATAAAATAGCTATAACTTATAAACGTATTTTCGATTGTGCTATTTTATACATACAGATAATCTTTCACTGTTATCTCAAATCCTTTTACTTACAGGGTTCCTGCCTCAGCAATTACTTTTATTCATTTATTACCAGCGTATACTATTTAATGGATCGATCTGACCCGGTACAAGAATTTTAACGGGTACATTGTTATTACGGGCGATAATAATATGGAGGATATCCTCGTTCAGTAAAATATACCGCACTATTAACCTCAAACATGATGAAGCATTTCTTTATATTACTCCTTTCTCTTGGTTTAAAATACTCCTATGCACAGTTGAGTGTCGGTGCTGCTTATGGCACATTCAACAACCCGGGATCAGCCATTAAATTCAGGGGTTGGGGCCCTACTTTGATGCTGGAATATACAAACGAAGACGATTCTGAAGTTTATCTCAATTTTTCATGGTATAAAAAATCGATAAACGCGTTATCGGAACCGATATATGAGGATGGCATTGTGATCGGAAATAAAACGATTACCAATACCTATAATTACAAATACCTCCAATTGGGTTTTAAAAGAGCCCTGGTGGGTGATTTTTCTGACACCAGGTTCAACTGGTTTGCTGGTGGCGGCGGAGCGCTTGGCTTTGTAAACAGGAAAGACAAATATGAAACTTCAGGCAATGAAGTCTCCACTGTAAAAGATAATTATCTTATTTACGGCTTCAATTTTAATACGGGTATGCAGTGGCGCATAGAACCAGTTATCATTGAATTAAAAGGTAATCTGGATTTTTCCCTCAAACCCATAAGGAGCGACAATGGCGGTGGTTACATTGGGGCATATGTGCTTACTTCAACCAGGCTGGGAATATTGGTGCCTATTACAAAATACTAGCCTAAAGGAAGCTGCGCATGGCAGGGAAAATTTAATTCAGATAAACTTGTCTGAATTAAAAATTCAACTACCTTTGCCCTGAAAACCGCTTCATGTTATCGAAAACCTGCGAATATGCGCTCCGCGCCATGATCTATATTGCACAGCATTCCAAAGACGGGCAGATGGTGAGCATCAGGGAAATTTCCGAGAAGATCAGTTCGCCGGAGTTATTTGTCGGTAAGATATTGCAGGGACTAAGTAAACAGGGATTCCTGCAATCATCCAAAGGACGGTATGGCGGTTTCTATATCGATGAAAAAGACGCAAAACGGTCGCTGGCCGATATTGTAATAGCCATCGACGGCGACAAGATGTTCAAAGGTTGCGGTGTGGGGCTCGACTATTGCTCGGAGAAAAAACCCTGCCCCATTCACGCGGAATACAAACAGGCCCGGACCGCCCTGTATAAGATTTATAAATCAGCCACCCTGGAACAGTTCAAGGCATTGCGACCCGATGATGTGATTATGCTGAAACGAAATTGATATTTTTTTACCTGTAAATAAGATAAAAAGGTATTAATATATTATATAGAATATGGAACCTGCTGTCACCTTTCTGTTACCCTGCGCCATTGCATTGCTGGTCATG
Source organism: Bacteroidota bacterium (assembly GCA_029778965.1). Lineage (GTDB taxonomy): Bacteria > Bacteroidota > Bacteroidia > Chitinophagales > Chitinophagaceae > Flavihumibacter. The sequence goes on along the minus strand of JAKPBL010000545.1, from coordinate 3,281 downwards.
ATGGCTGCACTCTACCTGTATAAAGCCTCGCGGCAACTCAGGGATGCCATCATCCAGTCAAAGAAGCCGGGCGACGAGTCCTTTTTCACCAAACAGATCAGCCTGATGGATCATCGCCAGGTAAAGCAGGTGATACAACTCCTGTCGAAGAGAAACGGCCTGCTGGTAGCGGCTTTCTGTATGGTGTTACCGCTTTTCTCTGTTGCCCAGGATGGTGCCCGCCAGCCACTGTTCTCGCAAACCGGTATTCTCATCACCATCGCGTTGTTGCTGATACCGGTACTGGCGGCCGTCGCCTTGCTGATCGGCCGGGTGAAAAAAGAGATCCACCGCTACCGTACAACCGGTAATAACCGCAAAGCGCAAGCCCTGGCCGCTTACCTGCAACAGCAGCCGGTGGAAAAGATCAGGGAGGTATTGCAGCACCAGCAACAGGCGGCGGGATATTCGCTCACCCACAACGAATTGTCGGGCGCTGCCGAAGCCGACGACAGCCGCGGACTGTTACGCGTAAACGAAGAAGCCGGTTTGCCCTTTGTAGCGTTGAAAAGAAAAGCCGCACAGCGCACTGCGGTTGATCCGCGTATGAGCCGGCTGGTACTCTGGTACCTGATAACCGCCACCTTCTGGCTGCTGGCAGGCACTACCATCGGCGAATACCTGGGCGTCAAATTTGTAGCGCCCGATGCAGACCATTTGAGCTGGTTAAGCTTTGGCCGCCTGCGACCCGTACACACCAACGCCGTATTCTGGGGCTGGGCGTCGCTGGGCATGATCGGCCTGGGCTATTATTTGGTGCCAAGGGTGGGAAACGGAAAGATATTCAGTTTTAAACTGGGTTGGTATTCATTGATACTGATCAACGCCACCGTGGTTACCGGCAGCATTACGCTGATGGCAGGCATCAACAACGGCGGCGGCGAATACCGTGAGTATATATGGCCCGTAATGCTGCCCTTTGCCGCAGCCCTGGCGCTTACCCTGTATAATTTCCTGCGAACCATCGCCCGCCGGAAAACAAAAGAGATATATATCGCCAACTGGTATATCGTATCCGCGCTTATGTTTTGCCTGGTGATCGCCATCACCGCGTACTGGCCGGGCTGGCAAAACGGGCTGGGGGAAACGATCATACAAGGATATTATATGCACCAGGGTGTGGGTATGTGGTTTATGCTTTTCACGCTGGGCCTGGTATATTATTACCTGCCGCAGCAACTCGGCAAGCCGATCTATTCGTATAGCCTGGGTATTCTGGCCTTCTGGACGCAGATACTTTTTTATACACTGATCGGTACACACCACTTCGTATTCAGTTCCATCCCCTGGTGGCTGCAAACCGTGGCTATCTTCGGCAGCGCCGGCATGGTCATACCGGTTATTGCAGGCACTACCAATTTCCTGATGACATTTAAGAACGGCTGGTACAAGTTGAACGACAGCTATACATTGCCCTTCTTCCTGGTCGGCACAATATTTTATTTCACCGGCTCCCTGCAGGGTACTGCTGAGGCCTTCCGCAGTACCAACCTGATCTGGCATTTCACCGATTTTACCGTGGCGCATTCGCACCTCACCATGTACGGCATCATCAGTTTTTTCCTGTGGGCCTGCATCTACACCATCGTGCCCCGGTTTACCCAGCAGGAAGCGCCGCAGGTGACGGTGGGCGCCCATTTCTGGCTGGCGCTGATCGGGCTGCTTTTTTACACGGTACCGTTGATGTACGGCAGTACGCTCCGCGGCCTGTTGTGGATGGAAGGGAAACCATTTATCGACAGCGTGGTGATGATGAAGCCGCACTGGCTATGGCGGGCGATCGGCGGCTCGCTGATGTGGACCTCGCATTTATTCTTCGCCTACAACCTCTATAAGATGATGCCGGCCCGAAATGTGACAGATGTAAATGAGAAGCTGATACAGGTGCTGCAGGAAAGACTTGGCACAGGTGAAAAAACGAGTAATCAATGAAATGGTTTGATAATCATAAGGTGCTTTTTTCAGCAGCATTACTGCTCTTTGTCGGGCTTACCGTGCTGGTGGCCATCGTTCCGGCCATGAATAACGAAAGAATAAACAGGCCCCTGCCGGGTGCCGTGCCTTTAAGCGCAGAGGCCATCGCGGGCAAAAGCGTATTCATCGCCAACGGATGTGTCGCCTGTCATACGCAGCAGGTGCGCAATGTGGATATGGACAAAATGTGGGGACAACGCCCGGGCATCGCAGCCGATTATGCAGGTATCACCCGCACCGATCTCTGGCGCAACACAGCTACCCTGATGGGCACCGAACGTACCGGCCCCGATTTGACCGATGTAGGCAACCGACAGGGGAACCAGGCCTGGAACCTGACGCATTTTTTCAATCCGAGAATACTGGTAAAAGAAAGCATCATGCCCGCTTACCCCTGGTTGTTCGAAATAAAAAAAGAACCGGCTAAGGGTGATGTGCTGGTAAATGTGCCCGCGGAATTTTTACAGGACGCAACGGGCAAGGTAGTGGCAAAAAAAGAAGCGCTGCAACTGGTCGCCTACCTGCAGTCGCTCAAACAGGTGAAGCTGCCCGACGGCATGCCGTCCCCCGATTTCCTGTATCGCCGCAAGCAAATGGATAGCACCGGCGCGGCAGGTGGTACCGCCGCGGCAGATGGAGGCGAATTGTACGCGATGCATTGCCAGAGCTGCCACCAGCCGAATGGCGAAGGATTGGCCGGTGCTTTCCCGCCCTTAAAAGGCAGCAAGATCGTATTGGCCGACAGCATTGACGTTTTTGTAGAGATCATCCTGAATGGTTATTCCGGTCGGGTAAGCGAAGGTTTTGGCCCCATGCCCGCCGTAGGTACCAACGCCGATCTGCACCCCGACGAGATCGCTGCCATCATTAACCATGAGCGCAGCAGTTGGGGAAACAGTGCAAAGCCGGTATCGGCTGACGATGTGAAGAAGATAGTGGAGCTTATTCAATTACAACCTAAAGAACAGTAAACATGAAACGGGCGTTTTTTTTACTGGCGGCGTTATTGGGCTACGGTCTAAGAACCATGGCCTGCCCGCTTTGCGAAAAGCAGCAGCCGAAAATTTTCCGGGGCATCACGCATGGCGCGGGTCCGCAAAGCGACTGGGATTATGTGATCGTCGCGGCCATTGCTGTTGTGGTGGCTTTCACCACCTGGTATTCGGTGAAATTCCTGCTTCGACCCGGTGAGCAGTCGGGTACCCATATAAAGCGTTTGATCTTAAATATACCGGAAGATGGATTATAGCGAGATTCTGCTTTTTGTC
>JAKPBL010000537.1 GCA_029778965.1 Bacteroidota bacterium | reverse complement strand
GCGAGCCTGCCTGCACGTACTGCCCTGCCGAAACATTTTTCCGGCCGATCTTCCCGGCCTGCGGCGCATATATGCGGGTATAGGAGAGCTTGAGCTTTTGCTGTTCGATCTGGGCTTTGCGAACAGCAATGCCTGCATCGGCTTTCCTGACTGCAGCCTGCAGCACACCGATGCGGCTTTCGGCGGTAGCCAAATCGTTTTTGTTGTTGGCCACGGTTTTCAACGCCGTTTCATAGTTGAATTTGCTGTCTTCCAGTTGCCTGGCGGTAATGGCATTTTCAGCGAAGAGGTTCTTATCGCGGTTATAATCTTTCAACGCTTTGTCGAGCCGTACCTGGCTGATATCAATATTGCCGCGGTTGGTGCGGGTGGATATCTGCGCATTGTTGAGCGATGCCTTTGCATTTTCCAGGTCGGCGATGGCGGCATTGTAATCGGCTTCCATCTGCAGGAGCTGGGTTTGCAGCTCTGCATCGTCGAGCTCTACCACAAGCTGGTTGGCCTTTACCGAGTCGTAATCGTTCACGGCGATCGATTTCACAAAGCCCGACACGCGGGGCAGCACCGGCACCAGTTGTGTTTCTACCTGGGCGTTGTCGGTGGTTTCATGGTTGATGGCGAACATGATTTTGCGGTAGCCGAAAAAGGCGGCTACCAGCAAAACGAGCACTAAAATGACGAACCGCAGGGGCGATTTCTTTTTTTCAGTTGGTTCCATTGTCGGCTTTTGGGTGATGTATTTTGTAAGGTGGTGGTTATAATTTCTGGAGATAGCTGCGCAGAAGCTGCCTGATATGACTCTTTACCCGGTGGCGGAATTTTTCGTCGTCATACGGGTTTACGTCTTCGGGAAAACCCGCCAGTTTCCTCACCATGTTTTCGTTGATCAGCACCTGGTTGATAGTGCCTATCATAGAGGCGATGAGAAGCTCTACATCAACGTCGCGGAACTGGCCGGCCTCGATACCGCTCCGGATGATCTGCCGCATGATGCTTACATTCCCAAGAAACACCTCCGCCATGGTCTCATGAAAATGGCAGCGTTGCTGCATGCTCATTTCGCGCATGATGGTGAGCGTCAGACCGCGGCGCTCGAACAGCCTGTCGGTGTACCCGTCGGCAAAGGCATCTACTTTTTCGATATGGCTCATGGAAGAATCGTCCAGCAGCTTCCTGAGCCGCTCGCGCAGAAAGGAAGCCTTGCGCTCGATCAGCTTCTCAAACAACCCTTCCTTGTTGCCGAAATAATAATTCACCATAGCGAGATTGACATTCGCCAACTGGCAGATATCACGCACCGACGAGCCCTCATACCCTTTTTGGGCAAAAAGCTGCTCGGCGGCGTCAAGGATCATTTCTTTTTTATCGGGTTTTGCGCGCATGACCGTTGGTAAGGTTAAGTAACGACAAAATTAAACATACGTTTAATTTAAACAATCGTTTAACCAACATTTTACAAAACTGTTACCGGAGATGGCCCGGGAACGGCGGATGGACTACATTCGGGCATGAATCGCCGTTCAAACCTCCTGTTACTTGCCCTTTTTTTACTGGTAATCAGCCAGTTAAATGGGCAAACCGACCGCGACGCCGCCGTATTGAAAGCCATGCCCACGCTCGATAAAATGATGGCCGATTATGCCGCCGGGCAACATTTCCCGGGGCTGGTCTGGGGCATCGTGCTCGACGGCAAGCTGATCCATACCGGCAAATACGGGTATGCCGACCTGGAGAAAAAACTGCCGGCCTCACCCCTGTCTGATTTTCGCATCGCTTCCATGTCGAAGAGCTTTACCGCCATGGCCATACTGAAGCTGCGAGATGCCGGCAAGCTGCAGCTCGACGACCCCGTCAGCCGTTACATCCCCGAGATGGTGCAGCAGCCCTACCTGCATGCCGATGCGGCACCGGTAACCATTCGCCACCTGCTAACGCATGCAGCGGGTTTTCCGGAAGACAACCCCTGGGGCGACCGGCAACTGGCGGTGCCCGACGACAGCCTGATCGCCCTGATCCGCCGCGGCATTTCTTTCTCGACAGATCCCGGTACCGGCTATGAATATTCCAACCTCGGCTTTGCCATGCTGGGATACGTCATTCAACGCATCACCGGCGAACCTTATCAGACTTATATTTCCCGGGAGATATTGCAGCCCCTGGGTATGCACAACACCTATTGGGAATACAACGACGTACCGGCAGACCGGCTCGCCCAGGGCTATCGCTGGCTCAACAATCGCTGGGTGAAACAGCCCTTGCTGCACGACGGCGCTTATGGCGCCATGGGCGGACTGATCACCACCCTGGAGGACTTTGCCCGCTATGTGGCTTTTCATGAAAATGGCTATCCCGCCCGCACCGGCGCCGACAATGGCGTGATCAAACGAAGCTCCCTGCGCGAAATGCATTTTCCCTGGAATTTCAGTGCGTTGAACACCGGGTTCAAATACGGCGACAGACCCTGTCCTTCGGTAAGCGCCTATGCATACGGACTTCGCTGGGAAAAAGACTGCGAGCAGCGGGTAACGCTGGGGCATAGCGGCGGACTTCCCGGCTTCGGCTCCAACTGGCGCTTCCTGCCGCAGTTTGGAATCGGTATCATCACGTTTGCCAACCTGACCTATGCCCCTGCCGGGGGGATCAATATTGCGGCGCTCGACAGGGTCATACGTGAAAGCGGCCTGCAGGCCCGCAGCCTACCTGCCTCGCCTGTGCTTGAGCAGCGCAAACAACAACTGGCTGCACTGCTGCCCGAGTGGAAAAACGCAGCGGCCAGCGGCATTTTCGCCGACAATTTCTTCCTCGACTATTTTACCGACAGCCTGCGCAAAGAAGCCGTTGCCATTTTTGCCGCCGCGGGGAAGATAGGCTCCGTTTCGGCCATCGAGCCCGAAAACAATCTCCGGGGCAGTTTTCGGCTGTATGGGGATAAAGCGGCTGTACAGGTGTCTTTTACCCTCACACCCCAAAACCCGGCGCTTATCCAGGAATACCATATTAAGCTGCTGCCCCGCTGACCAGCAGGGGTTATTGCGTACGCCGCGGCAGCACAGTAGGCGGCAGGAAGCCCCGGCGACGCGGCGTATCGGGCCTGACAGTCGGTGTGGCCGGCGACGTTGATGGTTTTGCCGGCGGCGGTGCTGGAGGTGGCTCGCCCCCGCGACGGGCGGCCGAATCACGTGCCACCTGTATGGAATCTCTTTTACTGGAATCGGGCGGCGCCACCTGGAAACCACCTTTGGGCACAGCCAGCGAACCTTCGTTCTGCTTCAATACATACCAGTTGAACGACTGGTCGGCCTCCAGTCCTCCCTGCGAATGAACGATCTTGTCGGGCTGGTGGATGTCTACCGGCTTATCGGTGTAAAATATGCCCTGGTTCTGGTCCCACCAAAGCTCGCTGGTACGCATGGTGTCGCGCTTCGTGTTAAACACGATCACGCTGTCGCGCAAAAAAACCTTGCCTTCGTTCTCGCGGTAACGACCATATCCCGCATTCAACTGGCTTTCCAGCTTTGTGCTGTCATTGAAAAAGTCAACGTGAAGTGATCGGGGAAACTCAATATAAGGCGTATCGGTCTGGTAACGGTTCATAACCGGCGCCGTGAGTCTTGCTTTCATGACGCCACCCTGGCTCAGGTAGCTTTCCACCTGCAGGGCCTGCTCTACCGCATCTTTCTTTTCTGTCAGTTGCCGGATTTCTTCAAGGCTGTTTTCACAGGAAGAAAACACCACCAGCGCCAATAACGTATAACGATATACGTTAGTCATATTTTTTCTTGAAGAACCAAAGGTCGCTCAGTGAAAAGCCCACTGAAAGGCGAAACAGGCTTTCCTGCAGCAAGTCGTTTTTGCCGCCCCGCTTTCCGTATTCCAGCGCCAGGTTAACGGTAGAATACTGGTTACTGAAACGATTCGGCCGCACGGGCAGGCCAAAGCCCGCAGACAAATTGTACTGGCTCATCTGCTTGCCGGCATAGTGTATATAGTCCGGTCCAAAACTCACGCCCAGGCGGTAGGTTACCCGGCCCCAGTATTTTGTACCGAAAGCATTGGGAACGAATTGGCCGCCGATCTTTAACTTCCAGTTGTTCGCCACACTGTCTTTCACATTGAAATCACGATAGTCGTTCCAGTTCGACTGCGAAAAATCAACGCCTACCAGCCATTTGTCCTGGCGTTCAAGCGTAAACCCTGCGGTATAGCTGGTGGGGAACACTACTATCCCCGACTCACCGGCCGAGGAGTACATGCTGTCAACCGGTGATATCGTGCTTGACGACGACGAATTGGCCGCATATACAAACGTTTCTTTTGTTACGTCGCGCGAGCTGTGCGCTTCCTGCTTGATGGTGGCGGTACCACCCACCACCAGCCGCATTTTTGAAGAAAGCTTTGCAGCGTATTGCACGCCGCCCTGCAGGTACAGGCCGCCGAACGTCTGGCGGGTCTTGAAATTTCCTTTGTAATAGCTTACCGAATCGTTCACGATCTCTTTCCGGGTGCTCAGGTCTTTGCTGCCGAAATAATAGCCTGCATTCACACCCACGGAGAAGCCGCCGAACGACTTACCCAGGCCTGCATACGCCTGGTAGGAACCGCCGTTGCCTTCGTAAGTAGTCAGCGTGGAATCGATATTGGCGCCGGTTTCGGCGTTGTATTCACGCCCCCTTTTCTGGATATTGTAATTCACCCGGCTGATAGGCCGCAGGCCGAATACCATGCCGAGGCTGTGCTTGCGGCTAAGCGGAATACCAAGTTGCACATAAGAGATATTCGCAAAAGAGGCTTTGTACTTGTCAACGTTGTTCAACTGGCGAAGCGTCTGGTTTTCAATATCCAGGCCGATGTCGAACGATGTCATCCGCAACTTGGCGTAACTGGCGGGGTTCAGAAAATTAACCGTTTGAGAACGGGGATATTGCACTTTCAGGTCGTACCGCGGGTCGTAATCCACGTAGCCGGCGCCGAGTCCGGCCATGCCGCGGGTGGCAATGGGGGTACTGGGCACCAGGTTGCCCCAGCCGTAACGGGTAAACGGAGAGTTCTCCTGGGCATGGCTGCGCCCGAGGGATAAGACTACTAAGAGAACGGTGAAAAAAAGGTTATTAAGCAGTCTGGTTATATGCACTGATCGCATGGAGTCCTTTGAAAATTAAATCTTGGTCGGCAAAT
>JAKPBL010000347.1 GCA_029778965.1 Bacteroidota bacterium | reverse complement strand
GATGTTCGATTTGTTGATCAGGCGAATCAATTCCTGAATTTGTTTAAAATCCATTGTGCTGAATTTACCGTTGGGATGATTTGGGTAACTAAAGATAGGGGAAGATCGTCTTTATTCCTTCACCCGTTCAACGTATTCGCCGCTCTTGGTATTGACACGGATCAGTTCTCCCTCGTTTACAAACAAAGGCACCATTACCTGGGCGCCGGTTTCCACCTTGGCCGGCTTCAGGGTACGGGTAGCAGTATCGCCCCGCATACCAGGCTCACTGTAGGTAACCAGCAGCACAATTTTGTCGGGTAATTCGACACTCATCGGCAGTTCGGTTTCGGTATTCATGAGCACGGATACTTCCTGGCCGTCTTTCAGGAACTGGGGGGCATCGATCAGGGTCTCCTGTACGGCGATCTGCTCAAACGTCTCGTTGTCCATGAAATTATAGCCCGTATCATCTTTATACAAGTATTGGAAATCTTTTCTTTCCACACGCACGGGATAAATGGTATCACCGCTGTTCCAGGTTTGTTCAATGGTGCGCGAATTGTCGACACCTTTCAGCTTGGCCCACACTTTGGCGGCCGCCCGCGCCGTTTTGTTCTCGCCGAATTCTACTATTTTATACAAGTTGCCATCGAGCTTGATAATAAGCCCGCGGCTGATATCTGACGTATTTGCCATAAAAAATGTAAATAAGGGGGCGAAACTACGAAAAGTTTGTGGTTTATGGTCTACCTCCACCCGTCGGGTGGCACCCGACGGGTGGAGGGCTTACCGCAGGCGCCTGCCCAATACCTCAACGGTTTTCATCTGTATAAAACAAAAGGCAACTTGCCTTATAAGCAAGCTGCCTCCAGGTGGGCTTATCAATGCCTTTTAACACGCTGCTCGCACCTGTATGACTTCCCTGAATATACCGTTACCCGTCGGGTGGCACCCGACGGGTAACGGTATTCCACTGCGGCGGCTGCGTGAGCTGGAAATACTGTATCCGTAAGGGCCTACATCAGCGCTTGCCCGCACGTGGCAGCCGCTTCAGATCTCCAACTTCAGACCACTGCTCATTTTTTTGTCTTTACTTCTATCACCCCGTTTTTCCCTTTATTGCCGTATTTGTCGACGGCGTATTTGTCTTTCAGCACGTTTACCGATTCGATGTTTGCGGGGGGGATCTTTTTCAGCTCGTCCATGTTTTTTTCCTCGCCGTCAACAATCAGCAGGGGTGCCGGTTGCGAAGACGGAACGCGATCAACAGTTGCAACCGATGGCTCGTAGGGTTGAAAGTGGAGAGTATCGTTGTTGTGCACAAAACTCAATTCAGTGGAGGCTGCCTCCCCGGGGGTACCCCGCGGCACTGTCACGACGCCAGCCTGCCCGGACTTTGTATCTGCCGAAGATGATTGCCGGGGCGCAGGGCCGGTTTCGACATCCACGCGATAAGATTTCTTCGGCCCGGCGGGAAGCTCGCTGTAAGTGCCGGGGTATTTCTTTTCGAAGGCGGCTTTTTCAGCCGGTATGTTCAGGTTGTACTGCTCTATTTTACCTTTATTGGTTTCCAGCCGTACCTGCCTGTCGTTGATCTGCATCCATTTTACCGAATAAGCCACTGCAGGCGGCAGGGACGGCGGCGCGACGGCGGGCGGTGCAGGCGCAGGGAGCGCAGCAGGAGGAACAGGCGCGGCAAGCGCCGCCGGGTCAGGCGCTACATCAACAGACAGTTCAGGTGCGGGGGCTGCAAGTGCCTCGGGGAGCGGCGGGGGCATCGGCGGAATATCCCCATACTGCGTCCTATACATCGCCTCGGCCTTGTTCCACTCGGTCAGCTCGATCGCCTTTACCAGTTGGTGCTGTTTGTTTTTGATGATCACAATGCACTCCCCGGCATTGTCTGCAATGGAAATGATATAACCTTTTCGATTGATCCCCGCTTGGGCGGCTGCGGGGGCAGGAAGGGTGTCGGCCGGGATTACCAGGCGCAAAGTTGTTTCTGCTGCCGGCGAGGCTGCTTCAATCGCCGGTAGAGCGACAGCCTGCCCGGCCTGCATCACGCGCTCCTGCTGCGCTACTGCCTGTTCTTTATGCGTGTCTATCTGCTCCTTGCGGAAAGCCAGCAGCAAAACGGCCAGCAGGGGAATGGCAAAGCTGAACTTCAGCAGGTGCAGCTTCGCCGATTGTAAACGGTTCATCATGTTAATTCTGTTTTTAAGTGCGGAAAAATTGAGATGGGTTCCCAGGCTGAACTGTTTTTGGCCAATAACTTTCAGCAGGAGGTATTGATAAGTCTTCCGGTCGACACCGTGCGACAACACGGCTTTATCAGCAACGAATTCGAGGTTTTGCCTGATGGCGTGGCGGATCAGCCAGGCAAAAGGATTGTACCAGTTAAAAGCAACCAGCAACTCCGCAAATACCATGTCTACGGTATGCTTTTGCCGTACATGCACCATTTCATGGCGGATGATCTCTTTCAGCTCTTCGGGATCGTGAATGGCTGGGTTGATGTACACGGCATTACCAAAAGAAAAAGGAATGATGCGCTGTTCCACCTGGTACAGCTTTACATCTTCTTTTACCAGCAGCATGGCGGTTTTACGCAGGCGCCGGTACGACAGGTATTGCATCGCCAGCCTACCGAGCATCAACGCCATCCCCGCCAGGGCCAGCCCTGCCAGCAAGTCTTTTGCAGACATACCCCCCGCGCTGGTATCGGCATACAACCTAATGCTGGGTACATATCGTATAAGGATATCGCTCTCCTGCGGGGGGTCCATCCACCAGTAGATATTCATCAGGGGCAGGAACAGGCTGAGTAACGCATACAACAGCAGGTACCAGCGGTTCCACTGGTGAAACGTGAGACGACGCAGAAATACCTGGTAAAACAGGTATACCGCAGCCAGGCCAATGCTGGCCTTGATCATATACGGCAAGAGGACAGGCATAACAGGCATTTTCGGTTATTTCTTTTCGATCAGGCGGATGATTTCTTCCAACTCGTCTTTGCTCAGGTTCTTCTCATTCACAAAAAAGTTCACCAGGTCTTTGTACGAATTATCGAAATAGGTTTTAATGAACTGTCCCATGAAGCGCTTTTTATAGTCGTCTTCGGTTACAGATGGCCGGTATAGGTACATGTTGCCCACCAGCCGGCTGCTGATATAACCCTTTTTCTCCAGGTTCTTTACGGTCGAGGCCAGGGTGGTGTACGGGGGGACCGGCGCTTGCAACTGCTCCAGTATTGATTTAATATTGGCCTCCTTCAATTCCCAGAGGGTTTGTAAAGCCTGCTCTTCGGCGATACTGAGCTTTTCCATATCTACGAACTTTTCGTAAACCTACGATCAATTCGTAGATATTCCAAATCTTTTTTGTTAAAAGACCATAAATCTGTGTTTTACCTGCGTGGCAGCTTAATTTTAAGCCATGAAATCTATCCGCCATCTGCTGGCCTGTTTCGCAATAGCAGGCAGTTTTGTATTTGCCGCGGCGCCGGCAACCGCCCAGAAAACCGACAGTACGCCCCCACCCTTCAGGCGTTTTCCAACGGTTCCGCCGTTTGAGTTGATGGGATTGGATAACCATAAGATCAACCGCGAATCGCTCGCCAAACGCAACGGAACGCTCATTATCTTTTTCAGCCCCGATTGCCACCATTGTCAGCAACAAATGGATTGGCTGAAAGAAAAGCTTTCTTCGTTCGACCGGTACAACCTGGTGCTGGCTACTTACCAGCCCATAGAGGAACTCAAGGCATTTTACGACAAATACAAAATGTCGTCCTGGAAGAACCTGTATATCGGGCGCGACGAAAAATTTTTCCTGCCTCCTTATTATAAAATAGCCAACCTCCCCTTCCTCGCGCTCTACGACAAGAACGGCAACCTGCTTACCAGCTTTGAAGGAACCACAGAGGTGGCGAAGGTGCTGGCGGCGTTTAAAAAATAGTTTATGGTTTATGGTTGGTTTGAGGTTATAAGTTAGCCAACCATAAACTATTTTATATTTGTCACTCATCTAAAATCTCCCTTTCATGAAAGTTACTGTGGTAGGCGCTGGTGCTGTTGGAGCAACCTGTGCCGACAATATTGCCAGGAAAGAACTTTGCCAGGAACTGGTATTGCTCGACATTAAAGAAGGCTTCGCCGAAGGCAAAGCCCAAGACATGATGCAGACAGCCGCCTTGCTGGGCTTCGATACCCGCATTACGGGCTCCACCAACGATTACAGTAAAACTGCCGGCAGCCAGGTAGTAGTGATCACTTCGGGCATTCCCCGCAAACCGGGTATGACCCGCGAAGAGCTGATCGGTACCAATGCCGGCATCGTGCGTACAGTTTGTGAAAACATTCTCGCGCATTCGCCCGAAGCCATCATCATCGTGATAAGCAACCCAATGGATACCATGACGCAACTGGCTTACCAGGCCACCAAGCTTCCCAAGAACCGCATCATCGGCATGGGCGGCGCGCTCGACAGCGCCCGTTTCCGGTACCAGTTGAGCCAGCGCCTGCAATGCTCGCCCGGCGACCTCAACGCTCTCGTGGTAGGCGGTCACGGCGATACTACCATGATACCGCTTATCCGCCACGCAACCTGGAACTCCAGCCCCGTAAGCCGTTACCTGAGCAAAAACGAGCAAGACCAGGTGGTAGCCGATACCATGGTGGGCGGTGCAACCCTCACCAAACTGATCGGTACATCGGCCTGGTACGCCCCCGGGGCAGCCGGCGCAGCGATGGTAGAAGCGATTGTGCGCGACGAGAAAAAACTCTTCTCCTGCTGCGTTCCCCTCGAAGGTGAATACGGCCAATCGGATATCTGCATCGGTGTACCCGTTGTAATCGGCAAAAAC
>JAKPBL010000523.1 GCA_029778965.1 Bacteroidota bacterium | reverse complement strand
GTGGCGGGCTTCCAGTCGTTCCAGGCCCTGAGTGCAACGGTGTGCAAACCCTTCGACCTGCACCGTGCGGGGCTTAACCTGGGGGAGGCCGCCGCCGCCATGCTGCTCAGCAAAACACCGGTGGAGGTGCGGCTTTCGGGCGGCGCCACCAGTAGTGATGCAAATCATATTTCGGGTCCCTCGCGTACCGGCAACGAAATGGCCATGGCCATTCTATGGGCCCTGCAAAACGCCGGTATCGGCGCCCCTGATATCGGCTTCGTATGCGCGCACGGCACAGCTACACCCTATAACGACGAGATGGAATCAAAAGCCATCAGCATGGCTGATATAAATCACGCCCCGGTTTTCAGCCTGAAACCTTATTTTGGACATACTTTGGGTGCTGCCGGCTTGCTGGAATCGATCATTTCTATTGAAGCTATGCGACGCAACTGGCTGATCGCTTCGGCCGGTTACAGCGCGCACGGCGTGAGCGGTCCGGTAACCATCGCCACCCGAACAGGCGCCTATAAAAATATCGATCATATATTGAAGACCGGGTCGGGGTTCGGCGGCTGTAACGCGGCCCTGGTTTTCAGCAAGCACAAACAGAATAACGAAGCATGAATCATTTCTCGACAGATAAGCTCGATGCCCTTGAATCCCGCGACCTCGCCCAGCGAATTGCTTTCGGTCCCGTTATGTTCCAGGCGGCGCAGGCCATGCGCCGTAACGGATTATTGATGACCGTACGCCGCGCCGGTAAAGCCGGTATAACCATTGCCGATGCCGCAGCGAAAACCGGCATTCCCGTATATGGCGCCCGTGTGCTGATGGAAGCCGGACTCGGTATGGGTGTGTTTACCGTAGACGACGAAGAAAAATACCGCGTCACCAAAACCGGCTATTACCTGCTGTTCGATGCGCTGACCATCGCCAATATCAATTTCATAGATGATATCTGCTACGCAGGACTTGCTCACCTGGAAGAAAGCATCGCCACCGGTAAGCCTGCCGGGCTAAAGACCCTGGGTAACTGGAATACCGTGTACGAAGGGCTGAGCAGCTTGCCCGCACAAAAACAAAAAAGCTGGTTCGCTTTCGACCACTATTATTCCGACGGCACTTTCCCCATCGTGATCAAAGATGTTTTTGGCCTCGGCATTCGTAAAATGATCGACATCGGCGGCAATACCGGCAAGTGGACCATGGCCTGCCTGAATTACGATCCGAATGTGGAGATCACCATGATGGACCTGCCCGGGCAGTTGCGGATGGCGGAAAAAAGAATGATAGAACACGGTTTTACCAGCAGGGTGCATTACCATTCGGTGAACATCCTCGACGAGAAAGAGGCTTTTCCCAAAGGGCATGATGCGGTCTGGATGAGCCAGTTCCTCGATTGTTTTTCAGAAGCCGAAATAACCTCGATCGTACGTCGCTGTTATGACGCACTCGATGAAAACGGCCACCTGCTGATCCTGGAGAATTTCTGGGACGTGCAGGAGTTTGAAGTGGCCGCCATGACTATCCAGATGACCTCGCTGTATTTCACCGCCATCGCCAACGGCAACAGCCAGATGTATGACTCGCGGGTATTTATCAGGGCGGTGGAAGCGGGCGGCTTTTTTATCG
>JAKPBL010000519.1 GCA_029778965.1 Bacteroidota bacterium | reverse complement strand
CCAGAGGCAGTTGGTACGATGTATCAGCTCGGTATGCTCGTTCAGTACGCCCGGCTCTTTGGTACTGGGATAAGACTCTCCGGTAAGACTGGCTTCGTTTATATAGAGCTGGTTCGATTCGATGACGAGGCAATCGGCGGGAATCATGTCACCCGCATGCAAAAGCAGCACATCGCCGGGAACGATCTCACCCGAAGGAATATCCGAAGAAACGCCTGCCCTTACAACGGTACATTTCAGGGCAATCAGCGATTGCAACTTTTCAATCACCTTGCCCGCATTCCTTTCCTGGAAAAAGCTCATCAGTCCCGACGACAAAACGATAAAGAGAATAATGAATACATCTGATGCATCACCCAGGAAAGCCGACAGTATTACCGCACCAATCAGGAGCAGCATCAGCGGACTTTTGAACTGGCTGATGAACAGCCGAACATCTTTCTGAAAAGAGCTTTGCTTCGGCTCCTGCTGGTGCAGCAGCTTGTACCGCCGGGCCGCTTCATCGGCGCTGAGCCCGTTTTCGGCACTTTGCAGTTGCTGAAACCAAAACCCGGTATCGTATTGCCAGAAGGCGGCGGGAGGCGGCGTATTGCGCATGAGGTTGAAATTAAGTAAAAAACTCACCGGCAGACGGCCGGAAACGGCTTCCTTGCGTAAATTGGTATGCCATGAACAGGAAGACACTGCTGCTCGTTTTATTTATCGCCCTGAGATTCGCGCTGCAATTTTCGCTTATAAGCGAAGGATATGAGTTGCACCGGGACGAGTTTTTGCACCTTGACCAGGCGCATCATCTGGCCTGGGGATTCCTGTCGGTGCCTCCTGCCACCTCCTGGATAGCCTGGCTGATCGATGCATTGGGAAACAACGTGTTTTGGGTAAAATTTTTCCCGGCGCTGTTTGGCGCCCTGACCCTGGTGACAGTCTGGAAAACCATCGAAGCACTGGGCGGTGGCCTTTTTGCCCTCGCCCTGGGCGCCACCGGTATTTTGTTTTCCGTATTGCTTCGCCTGAACATCCTGTTTCAGCCCAACTCGCTCGATGTGCTTGCCTGGACTGCATGCTACTTTATGGTCATCAGGTGGGTTCGGTCGGAAAACCCGAAGTGGCTGTATGGAGGCGCGCTGGTTTTTGCCATTGGCTTTCTCAACAAATACAATATACTGTTCCTTGCCCTGGGCTTGTTGCCGGCTCTCCTGTTCAGCAGCCAGCGAAAGATCTTTGCCAGGAGAGATTTTTACCTGGCCCTGCTGTTGAGCCTTTTGCTGGTGCTGCCCAATATATGGTGGCAATACACGCAAGGTTTCCCGGTTATTCATCATATGGCCGAACTGCGGGAAACACAGTTGACCAATGTAAGCAGGGCTGGCTTTCTGAGAGAGCAACTGCTGTTCTTTATCGGCGCCCTGTTCCTGTTGCTGGCTGGTTTTTACAGCCTGCTTTTTTATGGGCCGTTCAGCAAGTACCGCTTCCTTTCAGCGGCATATCTTTTTACCATTTCCCTGTTCCTGTATTTTAAAGCAAAAGGGTATTATGCCATTGGCCTGTATCCTGTTTTTATTGCCTTTGGCGCCGCCTATATGGGAAGCCTGTCTTATCGCGGCTGGAAAATGATCATACCGCCTTTGAGCCTTGCCGTGCCGGTGCTGCTTTTCATTCCAGTTTACCGGGTGGCATTTCCCAACAGGAGCCCGGCATATATCCAGGAGCATGCCGGGCTTTACCGGAAATTCGGGCTGTTGCGTTGGGAAGACGGCAAAGACCATGCGCTGCCGCAGGATTTTGCCGATATGCTGGGCTGGAGAGAACTGGCGGTAAAGGTAGATAGCTGCTATGCCCAAATGCCGGACCCGGAAACAACGCTGGTGCTCTGCGACAATTACGGCGAAGCAGGCGCCATCAATTACTATTCGGCAAAGGGAATACGCGCCGTTTCATTCAACGCCGATTACATCAACTGGTTCGATCTAAAAACAACCTACAAGCACCTGATAAGGGTGAAGGAATCCGGCTCAAGGGAAACAGAGCTGGAAAAAACCAGTCCCTATTTCGAATCTTCGGTGGCTGCAGACTCAATTAAAAATCCTTTCGCACGCGAATATGGCACCACTGTTTTCGTGTTCAAAAATGCAAAGATCAACATCAATGAACGCATAGCGGCGGAGCTTGCACAAAAACAATCAGCGTGGCTTCAATTGCCTTCCCAGGAACACAAACAGCAATGACATGCCTCCAAACAGGAGAAAAAGCAGGAAGGCATTGCGCAGTACCTGCGACAACCCCAGGGAAGATACATCCACGAACGGATAGGGATAGAACCCTGAAAAATGGCCGCGAACCAATATATACAACAGGTAAAACAGGGGGTACAGCAGCCAGCGGCCTGTCTGCTTATAGGAAACTGCTTTCCTGTTTTCGTACAGGTACCAGTAGAGTATGGTCAGAACAGGTATAACCGAGTGCAACAGTTCATCCACTATCTTTTGCATGCCGGTGGGCGCCCACAAATGCCGCAGCAACACCTGGTACACCAGCCCGACAATGCTAATATAAACGGTGACGGCGGTAAGCGTTCCTGCTTTCGCGTTGCGCGTGCCGAGCGCCTGCGCCGTGAAAAACGATGCCGTGAGAATATTGGTGAGGATGGTGAAAAAGCTGAAGAAGCGAATGACCGGCTCGGGGAGGGGCAGTACACTGTTCTGGAGCATCAATACCAGTTGGGTGATAACCGCAAACCAACCCACGAGCGCAAAAATCAAGGCGAGTATTTTTCGGCTGGATGACATACAATGCTTGCTTTAACTGTTCAATGGCGTGCTGAAAATCTAGCGCCAACCCAATCCGGGCGCAACATGCGTTAAAATAGAAGAAAGCACGTGCACGTTGTAGTCAACGCCCAGCGTGTTGGGTATTGTCAGCAGCAGGGTATCCGCTTCCTGGATGGCTTCGTCGGCGGCCAGCTCCTGAATGAGCTGATCCGGCTCTGCTGCATAGCTTCTTCCGAAAATAGCGCGTTTGTCGTGCTCGATCATCCCGATCTGGTCCGTCCGGTCGGCCTCCTGTCCGAAATAATAACGGTCCTGGTCGTTTACCAGTGCAAAGACCGACCTGCTTACCGACACCCTTGGCTCGCGCTGGTGCCCTGCTTTTTTCCACGCTTCCTTGTATAACCTGATCTGCTCGGCCTGCTGTACATGGAAAGGTTTACCGCTTTCATCGTACTTCAGGGTAGAGCTTTGAAGGTTCATGCCATTTTCGGCGGCCCAAACAGCGGTGGCATTGGAGGCCGCTCCCCACCAGATGCGCTCCCGCAGCCCTTCCGAATGCGGTTCCAGCCGAAGCAGACCCGGTGGATTCGGGAACATCGGGTAGGGGTTTGGCTGGGCAAACCCGACGCCTTTTAGCTTGTCGAGGAATTCCAGGGCTTTGCGGCGTCCCATATCTGCATCGGTTTCTCCTTCGGCCAGCTCATATCCGAAATAGCGCCACCCGTCGATCACCTGCTCCGGTGATCCGCGGCTGATGCCCAATTGTAATCGTCCTGCTGAAATCAGGTCGGCCGCGCCGGCGTCTTCCACCATATACAGCGGGTTTTCATACCGCATATCGATTACGCCGGTTCCGATCTCTATCTTGCTGGTTCTGGCGCCGATCGCCGCAAGCAATGGAAACGGAGAGGCGAGCTGGGCCGCAAAATGATGCACCCGAAAATAGGCGCCGTCGAGGCCGATCTCTTCGGCGGCAACCGCCAGGTCGATAGACTGGAGCAGGGTATCGCTTGCAGTACGGGTTTTGTAGGCAGGGTGCTTGGCCCAATGCCCGAACGATAAAAATCCTATTTTCTTCATAGACCGTTTTTCAGGTGCATATTTTTCAACGCCGGTTTAAAACTAAACAGATTATTCTACTTAAGCGCTGCGTGCATGCTTTTTTAGCGGAAAATAAGCTAGCTTGGAACAGACGCCCAACCAACAACCAGTTGCTAAACCATTTACCATGAAGAAGGGGTTTGATTCCCGGCCGTTGTTCCGGCTGGCGCTTGCCGCTTTTTGTCTGCTGCAACTGGCTTCCTGCCGGTCGCGCCAGGAAATTTCTGCCAACGACCAGCGCGCGCATTATGCAATACCGGAAGCAAAAGCTTTTACTCTTCCGGAGGCACACATCATCCCCTGGCGTTACTATCCGAAAGACAGCCTGCCCCGGAAAACGGTCTTCCGGTTCGATATAAACAAACTGCCTTCGCAGCCTTTTTCCGTCAACGAATTCAGGCCGCTGAAAAAACCGCTGCAAACAATTTCATTCGACTGGAATAAGCTTCGTACAATACCTGTTTTGTGGGATTCGCTGAAATACGAGCCGGCCGCGTATAAAGAATTCAGGCTTCCCGCGCCGGAAATCATCACTACCCCGGGACCTTCCCTCTGGGGAAAAGGACTGGCAGGCGCCACCCGCCTGGGACCACCGGAAGGCCTGCCGGGGAGCAAAGTGCTGGCTATCGCCAACGACGCCGACGGCAGTACCTGGATCGCCACCGAACGGGGACTGGCACGTTATACGGGAACGGAGATCTACAGCTATAATTTTTTCGACAAAGACGACACCGGCGGCACCGAGGTACTGGCGCAGCTAAAAACGGATGCTGCGGGAAGACTGCTGCTCTCTGCGCTGAAATCAGGCATTTACAGGATCGACCTGAAAACGGGTATTGTTGAACGTATAGCAATACCCGGCATTGGCCGGTTTGATATCGATCATAAAGGCCGGCTTTGGGGCGCACGCAACGGTGGGGGGCTTTTCCTGGTCGATATAGACAACCGGCGCACCGCCAGGCTGCCCCTGGGCCAGGGGCAAAAAGAAGAAAAAAGCCTGTACGGCGTGCATGTTGACAGCGCCGGGTATATATGGCTGGCTTTCGGCGATAAGGTGGGCATTATCGATACTGTTTTCTCTGCTATGCGGGTACTGGATGCCGCCGCCGGTTTGCCGGTGAACCTCGCCTATGATTTCGACGAAGACGTTTTGGGCAATCACTGGATCAGCAGTTTTTCTGCAGGCGCGTACGCTGTGTCGCTGAAAGACCAGGTCATTTCGTGGCTCGGGCCCGAACAGGGTTATTCGGGCCTCACGTATGATGTCTTTACCGATACTGCCGGAAAGGTCTGGCTGGCAACGAACGATACCGTGCTGGTATATGATACCAGGAGCAAACGATCCAAAACCGTGGTTACCAATACATCGGTGCGGGTGAATAATTTTCCCTCGGCGGGCATGATCGGCAGGGATGGCATGATCTGGATGGGGACCAACAGCGACGGTGTATTGCTGCTGGATCCGAATGGTATGATGGCCGATCATTTTTCTGAAAAAGACGGACTGGCAAGCAAAGACGTATGGGGCATCGCTGAAGATTCAAAACGCCGGATCTGGCTGGCCACTTACAAGGGCATCAATATTTACGACCCTGCTTTACAACGCCTGTTCTTATTCCGGTTTCCCCCGGGCGTTGCCGCCAATGAGCACCGGCAGATCGTTCCGATCGGGCCGGATATTTTCTTCCTGGGTACGGTGGGGGGCTTTGCCGTCATCGACCTGCCTGCGGGCACCATTACGTCTTACAACACCGCCTGGAACAAGATCAATAGCATCAGCTTCATGGGCTTTCCGGATTCGTCGGGAAACTTCTGGTTTGTCGGCGGAAACGGCCTCCTGGTGTACAATCCCCGAACCGACAGCCTGCGGCAGTTTGATGAAAATGCCGGGCTCATCTCCAACCTGGTTTTTATCACCCGGAAAGACAGCCGGGGCAGGGTATGGTTATGCACCGAACGCGGCACAGTGCTGATAGATCCCTTATCCGGTACCTACAGAACCATCACCGATGCCAACGGTCTCACGGGGAATTACAGTTCCATGATACTGGAATCATCGTCGGGCGATATATTCATCGGCAGCGACAAAGGTTTTTCCAAACTCGACCCCGGTCTGAAAACGATCACGAATGTAGGATCAGCCAACGGTATGCTGCCGCCGGGACTTTTTGATATGGTGGAATGGGAAGGGCAGTTGTTTATCGGAACGGAAAACGGGATAACCAGGGTGGGGCAACCGTTTGAAAAAAAACAGCCCTGGGCGTTCTACAACTTCGCCAAATCATCCGGATTCCCGTACAATGATTATAACCAGTCGACCGCTCTCGTCAGTTCCTCGGGTGAAACATGGTGGGGCGCGACGCCGGTGCTGACCATTGCACACCAGTACCCCCGCATCGATACCACGCCTCCCGTGGTGCTGATCAAGGGGGTGAATATCATGGATCAGAGTCCGTCGTTTGTAAACCGCGCCAGCCTTGCCGCCGGTATGAACGACAAAGACAGCCTTTGGATCGGCGCGGCGGCGTTTACCAAAGACAAATTACCGGCAGACGCCGGCTATCTCGTTGAAAACAATATTAGCTGGGACAGCCTGTCTACCGGTTTCCAGCTACCTGTGGGGCTGAAGCTTCCTTATGACCAAAACTCTTTCAGTTTCAGCTTTGCCAATATCGACCCGCGGGCGCGGGAGAAAATAGCGTATCGCTATCTGCTGGAAGGAAAAGATGAAAGCTGGTCAGACATAACCGGCAAAGCATTCTCACGGGTGTATTACAACGTAAAGCCCGGCGACTATACATTCAAGGTCATCTCAAGGGGCTTCAATGGTGTCTGGAGCAGGCCGGCGACGGTCGGTTTCACTATACTGCCCCCGTGGTGGCGAACCTGGTGGGCTTACCTGCTTTTCTTTTTGCTGGGTACCGCGATCATCTACAGCATTATCAGGATCCGCTACCGGATGCTGCAAAAAGAGAACAGGATACTGGAGAAAAAGGTGGAGATCAGGACCCGTGATCTGCACCAGAAAATGGAGGAGTTGAAGGCAAC
>JAKPBL010000518.1 GCA_029778965.1 Bacteroidota bacterium | reverse complement strand
GTCGGCATTATCTGCGATTCGGTTTATGTGACCGCTTTCTATACCGATGAAATTCCCGTAAGTGGCGGCCCTGAATCGTTCGGCGGGTTACCGGGCATGATCCTGGGGCTGGCGATTCCCCGGCTGTACAGCACCTGGTTTGCTACCAAAGTGGAACTGAATGACCCGCCAGCGTCGGCGTTCACCCCTGCAAAAGCCGGCAGGTTGAAAAAGATGACCGCTACCGACCTCGCTCCCTTCCTGAAGCAGACCTTTACCGATTGGGGCAATCGTGGCGCCCGGTTCATCTGGTGGTCGATGTTGTAATCAGCGGTTGCCCGACAGCTCGAGCACCAGCATCGACTGCCCGCGCACGCTGAACGGCTGATCCATTCGGAAACGGTCGCCCGTGATGATATCCATGCCTGTTACAGCTCCTTTGATGATCTCGCTGAAACGCGCGGGATCAACCTTTTTCTCCATGGCTTCGCTGTTCATGACGCACATAATGGTTTTGCTGTGGTCGTAGCGAAAATATACATACACCCCATCCTGGGGTACGAATTGCAGCAGCTTACCCGTTTGAAGGGCGGTCGTTTCGCGCCGGTAGCGCGCCAGCCGCCGCAGGTGATTGAAAATGGCGTTCTCTTTGTCGGTTCTGCCGGCGGCGGTGAACTGGTTAACAGTATCACCCGGCCAGCCGCCTTTGAAATCGAGCCGCACCCAGCCATCGGGATTGGTAAAACCCGTCATCAGGTTTTCGTTGCCATAGTACAATTGCGGCACGCCCCTGAAGGTGAGCAGCCAGCTCAGGGCTATCTTGTATTTGGCGGTGTCTTCGTTCAGCACCGAATAAAACCGCGGCAGGTCGTGGTTGTCGAGAAAGATCACCTGGCGTGCGGGGTCTTTGTACAGGTAGTCTTGCGAGGTAGTGGTGTACAGCCGGTTCACCCCGTCGGTCCATCCGGCCGGTTTGGTCAGCGCTTCCTGGATGCCATAAAACAGCAACTGGAAATCGGTGGTGGCCGGCAGGTTGCTTTTAAAAGGCGTGCTTACATTGTTTTCGCAGAAATAGCTTTGGTTGGGCACACCGTGCACCCAGGTTTCGCCAAAGATCGAAAGCTGCGGGTATTCGGCGAGCAGCGCCGCATTGCAGCGGTTCATAAAAGCCAGGTCGTTGTAGATGTAGGTATCGATCCGGAAGCCGTCGACACCAAATTCTTCTACGGTCCAGAGCGCGTGCTGTATAAGGAAGTTCGCCAGCAGCGGATTGCTCTGGTTCAGGTCGGGCATCATGGGGGTGAACCAGCCGTCGACCAGTTGTTTTTTATCTGACGATGCGGCGTGCGGGTCGAAGAGCGGCTGCTCGCGGTAGGTTGTATTCGTATAGGCGGGCCAATTGTGCAGCCAGTCGGCCGTAGGTTTGTCCTGCACAAAAAAATGATAAAGCCCCGTATGGTTGTACACTGCATCCTGCACCAGTTTCATGCCCCTTTTATGCAACGAGTCGCTGAGCGCGGCGTAGTCGGCATTGCTGCCGAGGCGCGGCTCGATCTTGTAATGGTTGGTAATGGCATAGCCGTGCTCGGTGCGGTCGGGCATGTTGTTCTCCCAGACAGGCAGCAGCCAGAGGCTGGTGATGCCCAGGTCTTGCAGGTAATCGAGGTGGTTGATAATGCCCTTCAGGTCGCCGCCGTGGCGGTGGAAGATGGAGTCGCGGTTGAGCGACTGATCGAGCAATCCCGCGATACGGTCGTTCGAGGGATCGCCGTTGCTGAAGCGGTCGGGTATCAGCAGGTACAGCAGGTCTTTCGCGGTAACGCCCTGTGCGTAGCTTTTCCCCTTCCCTGCCCTTCTGGGTTTCAGGGTATAACTCCATGACCTGTTGGAGCCGCCGCCTGTAATGCTGAAGAGCAGCTTGCCGGGCTTTGCCGTTGCCTGCAGTTCCAGGTCAATGAACAGGTAATTCCCGTTCTCTACTTTTCGGATACCCGTTACCGTTACTCCCGGGTAATGCTGCAACTGAACGGAGGCTTTGCCGATGGCCGGTGCGTGCAACATCAGTTGCAGGTGCGGGTTCTTCATGCCCACCCACCAATGGGTGGGATAGGCGTCTATTGTTTGCGCCCCGCTGCCGGCCGCAACGAACAGGCATATCAATAACAACAGTTGTTTCATGCAATCAGGTTTCACCCGGTTATTCAGGTTGGTTGCTTTATGCGGATGGCGCCCG
>JAKPBL010000503.1 GCA_029778965.1 Bacteroidota bacterium | reverse complement strand
AATCCTCGCGTAACTGGCTGTATTGGGTGCGGGTATCGTCGAGGAATTTCGGTTTCTGCTCGGCGCTCAGCAGCGAGCCGGCTACCGTAACGCTGCGCGATGCGTCGAGCACATGCACCACTCCGTTGTCGTATTGCGGAGCGATCTTCACTGCCGTGTGCATGCGGCTGGTGGTGGCCCCGCCGATCAGCAGCGGCTGCTGCATGCCGCGGCGTTTCATTTCGTGGGCCACGTGCACCATTTCGTCGAGCGAAGGGGTGATGAGCCCGCTGAGCCCGATGATGTCTGCTTTTTCCCTGTCGGCCGTATCGAGTATTTTGTCGGCCGGCACCATCACGCCCAGGTCGATGATATCGTAGCCGTTGCAACCCAGCACCACGCCCACGATGTTCTTACCGATGTCGTGCACATCGCCTTTTACGGTAGCCAGCAATATTTTTGCCACGCTGCCTTTTTGGGCGGCAGGGTTCAGTTTTTTTTCCTCTTCAATATAGGGCGTCAGCCAGGCTACGCTTTTTTTCATGACGCGGGCGCTTTTCACTACCTGCGGAAGGAACATCTTGCCTGCGCCGAAGAGGTCGCCCACCACATTCATGCCGTCCATCAGCGGGCCTTCGATTACTTCGAGCGGTTTGGGATATTTCTGCCGCGCTTCTTCGGTATCCTGGTCTACATAGTCGGTAATACCGTTGACCAGCGCATGGGTAAGCCGTTGCTCTACGGTCCCTTGCCGCCAGGTTTCGTCTTTGATTGTTTCTTTTCCCTTGGCCTTTACGGTTTCGGCGAATGCGATCAGCTTTTCGGTGGCTTCGTTGTTGTCGTTGTTGCGGTTGAATATAACGTCTTCGCATAAACGCCGCAACTCCGGCTCTATTTCATCGTACACCACCAGTTGCCCCGCGTTAACGATACCCATGTCCATACCCGCACGGGTGGCATAGTACAGGAAAACGCTGTGCATGGCTTCGCGCACGTGTTCGTTGCCGCGAAAGGAGAAGGAGAGGTTGCTGACGCCGCCGCTGATCTTCACCAGCGGGTATTTCTGCTTGATGACTTTCGTCGCTTCGATGAAATCGACGGCATAGTTGTTATGCTCTTCGAGGCCGGTGGCGATCGCGAAAATATTGAGGTCGAAAATGATGTCCTGCGGACGGAAGCCCACCTGGTTCACCAGGATATCATAGGCCCGCTCGCAGATAGACACACGCCGTTCGAAGGTATCTGCCTGTCCCGCTTCGTCGAAGGCCATCACCACTACGGCAGCGCCGAACATTTTGCAGATCTTCGCTTCGCGGATGAATTTCTCTGCGCCTTCTTTCATCGATATGGAGTTCACGATGCATTTTCCCTGCACGCATTTAAGTCCTGCTTCGATGATCTCGAACTTCGACGAATCGACCATTACCGGGATGCGGGCGATATCGGGTTCGCTTTGCAGGTAATTGAGGAAGGTGGTCATTGCCTGCACGCCGTCGAGCAGGGCGTCGTCCATGTTCACGTCGATGATCTGCGCGCCGTTCTCGACCTGCTGGCGCGCGACCGACAGGGCTTCTTCGTAGTTGCCGTCGCGGATCAGGCGTGCGAACTTCTTGGAGCCGGTCACATTGGTTCGTTCGCCGATATTGAGAAAGTTAGACTCGGGACGAACCACCAGTGATTCAAGTCCTGACAAACGCAGGTAAGGAGGTATTTTGGTCATACGGCCAATTCAGTTTCAATTTCAGGCAGCGCGCGGGGCTTGAATTTTTTCACGTGTGCCGCGATGTGCCTGATATGATCGGGGGTGGTGCCGCAGCAGCCGCCTACAATGTTGACAAATCCATCACGCGCCCATTCTTCGAGGAAATGCGCGGTTTGTTCGGGTTCCTCGTCGTATTCGCCCATCGCGTTGGGAAGGCCGGCGTTCGGGTATGCCGATGTATAGCAGGCCGCCAGTTGACTGAGTTCTTCGATGTGCGGCCGCATTTGCGCCGCGCCCAGCGCACAGTTGAGCCCCACGCTGAGCGGATCGGCGTGTTGTACGCTGATGTAAAATGCTTCGAGGGTCTGCCCGCTGAGGGTGCGACCCGAGGCATCGGTGATGGTGCCGCTGATCATGATGGGCAGCTCGGGTTTGCCGGTGGCAGCGAAATAATCTTTGATGGCGAAGATCGCCGCCTTGCAGTTGAGCGTATCGAAAATGGTTTCGATCAGCAGCAGGTCTACGCCGCCTTCCACCAGGGCTTCGATCTGTTCGCGGTAAGCGGCTACGGCTTCATCCCAGGTGAGTCCGCGGAAGCCGGGGTTGTTTACATCGGGCGAAAGGCTGAGGGTTTTGTTCAGCGGGCCGATGGCGCCGGCCACGAACCGTGGCTTGCCGGGATCGGCGGTGGTAACGGCATCGGCGGCGCGGCGGGCGATCCGGGCCGCGGCGAGGTTGATCTCGTAGGCCAGTGCTTCCATGTGGTAGTCGGCCAGGCTGATGCGCTGCGCATTGAAGGTATTGGTTTCGATGATATCGGCGCCGGCATCGAGGTACTGGCGATGGATGTCTTCGATGATGGCGGGTTGTGTAAGGCAGAGCAGGTCGTTATTGCCTTTCAGGTCTTGCGGCCAGTCGGCAAAACGGCTGCCGCGGTAGTCGGCTTCCTGCAGGTGATGCCGCTGGATCATGGTACCCATGGCGCCATCGATGATAAGGATGCGTTGTTGCAGTTCTTTGCGTATATCTTTCATCACACACTCTTTTAGTATGAGCTCAGTAAGAACCGATAAATGCGGGAGAGCCGGAGCAGGCAGGACATTTATTAGTTCTGTTTTACCTGTCGCGCTGGCGGCAGGTCCACAGGCCGAACAATAAACAAATCCGCCTGGTGGGCGCAAAGATACGGAAACCGGCGATATGTTGATGGAAGGGTATGCTGCGAGGGAGTTTAAAGCCGAAGCTGATCGACCGGCATGCGGTGCTGCAGGCTGCGGGCCAGGGTCATTTCGTCGGCATATTCCAGCTCTCCGCCAAAGGAGATGCCGCGGGCGATGGTGGTGATCTTCACGGGTGCCGGTTGCAACTTTTTCTGTATATAATAGAGCGTGGTATCGCCCTGGATGGTAGCATTGAGCGCGAAGATCAGCTCCTGGGTGCCTTCATTTTTTACGCGGGTCAGCAGGGCTTCGATGGTAAGCTGGTCGGGGCCGATGCCATCGAGTGGTGATATCACGCCGCCCAATACATGGTAGCTGCCGCTGAACTGCTGTGTGTTCTCGATGGCGATCACGTCGCGGATCGACTCCACCACGCAGATCTGGTCTTTTTTTCGCAGCGGGTTGCTGCAGATATTGCAAAGCAGTCCGTCGGCGATATTGTAACAACGCTGGCAGAGCCGGGTGTCATGGCGCATGCGGGTAAGGGCTGCGGCCAGCAGGTCGGCTTGCCCGGGCTCTTGTTTAAGCAGGTGCAGCACCAGCCGGAGCGCGGTCTTCCGGCCAATGCCCGGCAGCTTGGCGAATTCGGTAACGGCCTGTTCCAGGAGGGTGGAAGGGAGTTGCATGGCGCAAAGGTAGGCAGGTGAATGATGGAAAGCGCAAAAGGGTATAGGGGCAGCCGTTGCTGCGGTAAGCCATCTTTCGGCGTTTGCAATGGAACGTTTGTGCCCTGGTTTTCTCCCTATTGGGTTGCGCAAAAACCGGTCGTACACAATATTTCATCTGTATTTTTGTTTTTAAACGCAAAACCTTAGTGTGATGAAGCCTATGTTGGTCCGCATCCTATGCACCATTTTTCTGGGTACATTTTCTTTGACCCAGGTATTTTCCCAGGCGAATTATAAAAGCGGCTACCTGGTTACCGCGCAGGGCGACAGCCTGCGCGGCGAGCTCAATGACCAGGAGTGGGAAAGGACGCCCCGTAAGATCAATTTCCGCCAGGCAGGTGTGGTAAAGACCTATGAGGTGGGAGAAATAAGCCGTTTTGGTGTAGATGGAGGCGATCATTATGTAAAAATGACTGTTTCCCGCAGTACCCGCCCCGTGGAAATGAACCGGCTTTTAGACGATTTCCAGGATACAACCATTACCGAGCCGGTCTTGTTGCGGGTAGTGGCAGACGGCGCCTGGAAGCTGTATGCTCTTTACATGGAGAAGCCGATTTTCTATGTGCAGGCGGGCGAGGCGGCCCCAGAGGAGTTGGTATACATACTCAGGCAACAACCGAATTCACTCAATTTTACGACGTTTAATACTTTTCGCGACCAGTTGAAAGCGCTGCAATTGCGCGAGGGCGGAACTGCCGATGTATCTAAAACCCTGGAGCGACTTCGTTACCGGGAGCCGGATCTCGCATTGTATTTTCGAAGCCACAACGGACAAACCAGCGATAAGTCGACGTCAACCCGATGGAAAATCAACAGTAAGTTTTACGTCGGCACCGGCGTCAATTTCAATAGATTTAAAATGGAAGGTGTTTTTTTTGGCCGAAACGGGATGGATTTGAAAGGGAGTGTGTCTCCGACTTTCCAGGCCGGGGTCGATCTTTCTGCAGGCAGAAACAGGCAGCGCCTTGTGCTGCGGCTTGAAGTAGGCGCCAGCCAGTCGCGCGCTACGCATCACAGCGAAATACCTAAATCCCTGACCAATACTGCCAAGCGCATCGACTATGATCTTCGGTATTTTTCTATTGAGCCGGGCATCCAGATACTGTATAATTTCCTGGTGTATGAGCGCCAGAAATATTACCTGGGTGTAAGTACGACGTATAATGTCAGCCAATACAAAACAAACAGGATGACCGTGGAAGAGCCCGATTGGGATCGCACAACTGTGACCGACCCTTACCTGGACATGGAAAAATCATGGGGGGGCTTCAGTTTTCGGGGAGGGGCGATACTGACCGACCGGTTTGATGTCGGCGCCAGGATTGCTTTCCGGGGTAACCTGGTACGAATGAACCAGGTCAACTTCAAGCCGAGGCCTGTTGCGCTGCTGGTTAACTACCGGTTCTGATCAAAGGGTAATATCCGGGTCATTGCCCGCGGCCTTTACCGTTTGCTTGTGGCATTTACGCATTAGTTGTATTATTGTTCGAATAATAACCTTTTATCCTGTTGCTGATGTTGATCTTGCCAAAAAACCAGCCCCGAAACCTGCAAGCTGCCTTAAAGATTGCTTTTGCCGGTGTTTTTTCTTTGCTCTTTGCGTTTCAGCAGAGATCGTATGCGCAAATACAGTTTGTTCCCGGATATTATATTACTGAACGGGGAGATACGGTGAGGGGAAGGATCGATCAGCAGGCGAGTAGTCGCACCCCCAGTCAGATCCAGTTCCTGGAAGACGGTAAAGACATTTCCTTTACTGCAAAAACGGCACGGGGTTTCGGGATTAACGGCGGTGCCGATTTCACCCGGTTTTATGTGAGCTATTCAACCAGGCCGGTAGATATCAACCGGCTGCGTACCGGCGATTTTCAAGATAAAACGGTTACCGATACTGTATTTCTCAGTAAACTGGTTGCGGGGAAATGGAGCTTGTATTCGTTGTATGCCGATCGATTCATCTATTTTATACAGGAGGACAATGAAACGCCGCAGGAGTTGAGTTATAAAGTGTACCTGACCGGCAACCAGGAATATTATGAAGAGAAGCATATTTTCAGGAACCAACTGAATAATATGCTTATCGCAAGACAGGCAGATCCTGCCGTGCTGAGACGGATAGAAAAATTGGGTTATACGGCAACAGAGCTGATTAATTTTGTAAGAAGGGTCAATCTGTCTGTCGGCATATCACCGGTGCTTAGCGGCGCCGGTCCCCGGCGGAAACTGTTCCATTTTTACGGAGGGATTGGCTATGCATTCAATAATTTTTCCGTAAAGAAAACAGGAACAAAACAACTGGAGCCTTTTCAATTTATGACGTATACCACTTCGAATTCGCCAATGGTACAGGCGGGCATTGAAATAAGTAACCAGGAAATGCTCGGTCGGCTTATGATCAGGGCTGAGGTTGGTTATCAGGGATTGAAGGTAAAAGGGCATGGCATGTACAATGAGTTTAATTATTACAGGGACCTCTACCTAGACCTCGATATTGATGCCCGTTTAATTCAGCCGTCGGTACAGGCGTTGTGTAAGATAGTAAGGAAGTCAAACCTGGAGGTGTTTGCCGGACCAGGCATCGGCGCTGATTTATTCCATTATAAAACCAGCCGGCTGACCCTGGAATACGAGGGCAATCCGCCGCGGAAGGCGGTGACAGACGCCGACATAAGCGACGTCGGCCTGCAAGGCCATTTGCTGGCCGGAGTAACGGTTAAAAGACGCTACCAGTTCCAGGTACAATATTTACTATCCGGACGCAGCCTGCTGGCTCGTAACAAGGTTGAAAATGCCATGCGCATCGTGCAGCTACAGTTAAACTACCGACTTTGAGTCTGTTTATTAGTGTCTCATACTTTGCTTATGCACTTATCACGTATCTGTTTATTGGTTTTGGTTGTGTTTTTTGCGGCTATCCCGTTCACTTCTTTTGCGCAGAAAAATTTCCAGCCGGGTTATTACCTGAATCTCCGGGGCGATACTGTACGCGGCCAGGTAGATGACCGGAGATGGTCGGGCAGTCCGCAGAAAATAAACTTTCGTCAGAACGGAGAGAATCAAACAATCAGCCTGGATGAGATGCTGGGTTTTGGTATCGATGGCGATGACCAGTATGTTCGTCGGGTAGTAAGCCGCAGCACGCGCCCTGTTGATGTTGTAAAGTTGAAGCATCCATTTACTGATAGCAATATTACGGCGCCGTTGTTGCTGCGCCGGGTGGTAGATGGCCGGTGGTCGCTGTATTATGCAAATGTGGAGAAGCCATTGTTTTTTTTGCAGGTCGGAAAAGACTCCCTGGAAGAACTACAATATATTGTCAGGGACTATGGTGAATACGCGCGATTCAGCGAGCATTTTATTTTCCGCCGGCAAATCCAGGATAAGCGCATAGCAGCGGGTGCTGATTCGCTTATGCCCATTTTGCTGGAGCGGCTGGCATACAACGAGAAAGAACTTGCCAAATATATCCGTTCGTTGAATGGATCAACCTCTGACACCATCCGCACCCGGCGAGTGGTGCGCTTCTTTATTGGCGCGGGTGTCGCCAGCAACAAGCTGCGAATGGAAGGGAAATTTGCTATCAATATAAAAGACATGAATGCGCGTTCGACATTTTCTCCGGTGATCCAGGCGGGAGTAGACGTGAGCGAGTTGAGAAACCTGCAACGTTTTATGTTTCGGGTAGAGCTGACCGCTTTCCAGTTCAATGTGCACCATACCGGCAATTATTGGTATGCCCTTACGGGCACCGATACCCATATCGACTACGAATTGAATATGCTTAATATCCAACCATCGATGAGCTTAATGTATCATTTCCTGGTTTTTAAGAAGCAGAAATTTTACGCCGGCGGCGCTCTCGGCAGCAACTTCACTTCTTATCAGAAAAATAAAATGAAGGTAACAGGGCCGTATCCTAATGCTTCGGCGACCGCTGAGCCTGCGTTTGATTTTAGAAGAAACTGGACACAAGTTTTCGCCAGGGCTGGCTGGATACAGAGCGACCGGTTTGAGTTAGGGCTTCGGTACAGCCTTTTTGGTACTTTCGCCTGGAATACGGCGCAGCAGTTTAAACCGCGCAACTTACTGCTGCAATGCAATTACCGGTTCTGATCAAAGGGTAATGTCCAGCTCATTGTCCCAGTTGCCTTTCACCACCAGCTTACGGCTGATGGGCTGCACTTTTTCGGGCTGGCGGCGGGGCTCGGTAAAGAACTGGCCGTAATCCCATTTCTCATTGCCGTTTTCGTCGTAGAGTATGTTCAGGTCAAATTCTGCCGGCCGGAAGCGGCGGATCAGCAACTCCTTACCGGTGATGGGGTAATGATACATCACTTTCCCGCTTTGCAGCAGTTGCAGTACCGGGTGCCGCGCGGTATCGATATTGCTGAACCGGAAGCGGATGCTGCCGTAGTCGCTTTCTTTCATGGTGTGGAAAGAGATCGTATCATTTTTAATGATGGTTTTATCGAGGCTGTCGGCCGCCATGTCTTTTTCCAGCAATAGGTGGAAGGACTGCTCCAGCGGCCATGCGTAGTTGATATGGAAGTTTTTGCCGGTGGTATCGCGCGAGAAAGTGTAAGCCAGCGGCTGGAATTTCTCATCGGTGAGCAGGAGTTTGCTTGAATCGATGCGTACCAGCGAATCGGAGAAGCTGAGCACAAAGGTCTTCAATACGTCGAAAGCGCCGTTCTCCAGGTTGGTGGTGAATTTCAGGCGACGGTCTTCCACTTCATCTTTCTGCTGGCGGCGTGGCCGGCTTTCGCGGTTACCGCCTGTGGTACCGGTGGACGGTTTGGCGGGTGCGGGTTCGGCAAAAGCGTAGAGCATCACCGGAGGGGGGTTATCGTTGATCACGATGGGTTGATCTGCGAAGGCGAATAGCTGCTCCGGGCTCATGTAACGGAGGCTGCCGCTTTCGTCTTTCAGCGCATATACGGCATAGGTGCCGGGCTGCAGGTTGCGGAAATGAAAATGACCGGTGGAGTCTACGCGGGTCCAGTACCGGGGTTTTTCTTTTACGACGGCTGAATCTTCCAGGCTGCGGTGCAGCATTACGATGAGGGTGCTGTCTTTTTTGCCCGTTTCGGCAACGAGTACCTGCCCCCGGAGCTGCAGCGAATCGATATAACCGCCGGTGCTGAAGGTGTAGCGATAATTTTTCAGCGGGTTGTTTTCGTTTACGTCGCGGATCGCTTTCCCGAAATCGAGCACATAAGTGGTGTTTTCTTCGAGCGTGTCTTTGATGCGAATGGTAACGGTTTTGAGGCGCGATTCAACCGAGGGGGTGGATTTCGGCGTGGGGCTGACGATCAGGTTCTGCTGCACATTATCCAGTTGCACATACTCGTCGAAGTTGATAATGATCTTCTTTTCTTTAAAGTGCAGGGTGCTGTCAGCGGGCACGAGAGCCACAATGCGCGGCGGCAGGGTGTCTTTCGGACCGCCCAACGGCGGTACAATGTTCGCGCAGCCCTCCATCGATACCAGGGCAGCAATAAAGCTCGCGGCGATTAATAGTGAAAGAAGTAAACGGGAAATTGTTGCCGGCATCGGGAACCAGTTAATTTAGCTGCAAACATAACCGTTTCAATAATAAACAAATCTTAAAGCCTCAGCGACCACTACAAACCATAAACCCGTCTTATCCCGGCATCCGCGCAATGTATTTCTCGATCTGCTTGATCTGGTTCACGATTTCGGGTGTGGTCGGTTTCAGGCCTTTTGCTTTGCGGAAGAAATCTTTGGCGGCGCGGAACTCGCGTTTGGTCATCATGATGCTGCAGAGTTGCAGGTAAGCGGCGGCCTCATTTTCCTTATCGGGCAGCCCCTTGCGAAGGGCCGAGCGGATATGGCTTTCGGCGGTTTTGAGATCGCTTTTTTGCAGGGCGATCATGCCCATTTGCAGCAGGCTGGCGCCTTCGGCTTCTTTCATGGGCATGCCCAGGTCGAGGCCCTTCTTCATCATTTTTTCGGCGCCGTCGAAATCCTGTTTCATCATAGCGATATTTCCCTTTAGCGTATAGTACACGGAACGGATCGGCTTGTACAGCAGGTTCGGGAATTTAATGGAAGAAAGAATTTTCTCGGCGCCTTCCATATCGCCCGATTCCATGTACTCCTGGATCAGGCGCATCGGGCCGAAGAAGAAGTGGCTGAAAATCAGGATCGCGGCGATGAGATAGGGCGTAAACGCCGGCCAGAACCCACCGTAAATATTGGTCACCACACCGACAGCAATGAACAGTACGGCGATGGGAATGCGATAGCGAATAATAAGATTGTAGAATTTCATACGCTCGAAATGGCCGCAAAGGTAGTGCATTCCACCCGTCGGGTGCTACCTGACGGGTCGTACCCGTCGGGTGCCACCCGACGGGTACGTAACTCATTGAAAATCATTGTTTACTTCGATCCAATACCCGT
>JAKPBL010000040.1 GCA_029778965.1 Bacteroidota bacterium | reverse complement strand
GACATGCTGAAAAATGCCATCGAAACCATCGAACGCAGGTACAACTACCAGATACTGGAAAACAATTCGCTGAGCGCGCTCTTCGAAAAGCTGACGGGCATTATCCCCACATTGCTGAACAGCACCTCCAATGTGGTAGCCAACCTGGTCATCATGCTCTTCCTGCTTTATTACATGCTGGTGGAGGGCAGGAAGCTGGAGGCATTCCTCGTGCGCATCACGCCGCTTAAGAACCGGAACATAAACCTGCTGGTGACCGAAACCCAAAATACCATCAAGGCCAACGCCATCGGTATTCCGCTGATCTCGGTGATCCAGGGCATTACCGCCGCCATCGGTTATTATATTTTCGGTGTGCCCGAGTTCCTGATCTGGGGTACGCTAACCGGCCTGTTTGCGTTTTTCCCCATGGTGGGCACCATGATCATCTGGGTGCCGGTAGTGATATTCCTCTACGCCAATGGCCAAAACTGGCAGGGCACCGGCTTGTTGCTGTACAGCCTGCTCGTAACGGGCAATATCGATACGGTGGCG
Organism: Bacteroidota bacterium; assembly: GCA_029778965.1. Lineage (GTDB taxonomy): Bacteria > Bacteroidota > Bacteroidia > Chitinophagales > Chitinophagaceae > Flavihumibacter. Next base: position 5,080 of record JAKPBL010000040.1, on the reverse strand, counting down.
CGCATGACGCTGCTGAAACGCTTCGGCGATGTGCACCCCGTGGTAACAGTAATGGGAGTGATCTCGGGGCTGGCCCTGTTCGGCTTTATCGGGCTGATCTTCGGCCCCCTGCTCATGAGCTATATACTCGTGCTGGTAAGGATCTACCTGAACGAGTTCGATACGGAAGACGGCCTGCCCCTTACCGCCGGCTCATCCGCAGAAAGCGGAACACCAGAAACACTGCCGCCAGGCTAAGGCCGGTGATCAAACCGATCCAGATGCCCGGCGCCCCCCACCCGAAGCGGAAAGCCAGCAGGTAACCAAACGGCAGGCCTACTACCCAGTAAGCGACCGCCACCAGCAGGGTGGGCAGCTTTACGTCTTTGATACCCCGCAGCAATCCCGCGGCAATGGCCTGCGTGCTGTCGGATATTTGGAACAGCGCAGCATACAATAACAGCAGCGACGCTAGGGCCACCACTTCTGTATTGTCATTGAACAGAAGCGGCAACTGCCGGCGGAACAGCGAGAAAACAACCGCGCAAAAAATACCATAGGCGAGGGCTGTCAGCAGGGTGCTTCTTCCCACGCGGTTGATCTTGAAGCTGTCGCCCGCGCCGAATGCATTGCTGACACGGATGGAGCCGGCCTGCGCCAGGCCCATCGACACCATAAAGGTGAAAGAAGCGCAGCTCAGGGCGATCTGGTGCGCCGCCTGGGGAACGGCCCCCAGGGTGCCTATAATAATGCCCGATACGGCGAAGGCGCCAGCCTCCAGGCCGATCTGCAGGCTGCTGGGAACACCGATGTGCAGCAGCTCCCGGAGAGTTTTGACCTTCAGTTTCCATTGGCGGGAACTAACGGCAATGTATAACCGAAAAGTGGAATGGCGCAGGATCACCAGGGCCAGCAGCAAAAAGCTAAGCGTTCTCGTAATAAGGGTAGCCCATCCCGTACCCAGCAGCTCCAGCCGCGGCAGTCCCCAGTGCCCGTAGATCAGCAGCCAGTTCAGCAATATATTCAGCGGCAGCGCGGCGAGCGACAAGGCCATGGCAGTTTTGGTGTATTGAAGCCCGTCGGCGAATTGTTTCAGCGTCATGAACAGCATCATCGGGATGATCGACAGGCCCATCAGCCGCATAAAGGGTATGGCCAGTTCCACCACTTCGGGGTCTTGCTTCAGGTGCCGCAGCAGGGGTGCGCCGAAAAGCAGGAGGGCGGCGATCAGCACCGCGCTTACCGTGCAAAGCACAAATCCGTTGTACAGGTAATGCGATACTTTTTGCCGGTCGTTCCGGCCATGCGCCAGCGACACCATTTGCGATACCGAAATGGTCATGCCGATACCCAGCACAAAGGGGATGTTCATCGCATTGATGACCAGCGCCGATGCGGCGAGCTGCTTGTAGCTGATGGCGCCCACCATCGCTGCATCGATCAGGTGCAGGGCCATTTGCGCCAGCTCACCGATAATGATGGGCAGCGCCAGCGCTATTGTATGCCGGGCTTCTTTTCGTAACATCGGGCGGCAAAGCTAGTATCTTTCCTAATTTTGCCCGCATGAAGTTTGTGCAATACAATATTGACCCCGCCATCAAGGAAAGCCTGGAGGCGCTGGGGTTTCGTAAGCCGACCGATATCCAGTACAAGGCCATCCCTTCTATCCTGAAAGGCGAAGACGTATTGGCCATTGCGCAAACCGGCACCGGGAAAACAGCCGCTTTTGCGATTCCGATAATAGACAGGCTATTGCGGAAAAAACAGCCCCATGTGCTGCGCTGCCTGGTGATGGTACCTACCCGCGAACTGGCCGTGCAGATCGCCACCGTATTCAGGGATATCGCCGGGCACACCCACCTGAAGGTGCTGGGATTGTTTGGCGGCGTGGAGCAAAACCCGCAGGCAGGCGCTTTGCGCAACGGCATCGACATCCTGGTGGCTACGCCCGGGCGGTTGTTCGACCTGGTGCACCAGGGCCACCTGGTGCTCGACCGGGTGGAAGTGCTGGTGCTCGACGAGGCCGATCATATGCTCGACCTGGGCTTTCTCACTGATATCAACGACCTGGTGCGCAAGCTGCCCACCCGACGGCAAACCCTGTTCTTTTCGGCTACCATCAACGACCGCATCAAAGAACTGGCTTACCGCATCGTGAAAAAACCCATCCGCATCCAGCTATCGCCCAAAGACCCGGTGTCGAAAAATGTGGATCATGCATTTGCCCGCATCGGCATGGACGACAAACGGTTTTTTCTCGAGAAGTTGCTGAAAGAACGCGCCGACGCAAAAGTGCTGGTGTTTGTACGCACCAGGCTGCGGGCCGACCGGGTGTCGGCCGCCATGCTGCGCGTGGGTATTCCATCGCTGGTAATGCACAGCGGAAAAGACCAGGCCGACCGCCTGCAGGTGCTGGAGTCATTCAGGCAGGGCGACAGCCGCCTGCTGATCACCACCGATGTGAACGCGCGCGGCATCGATATTCCCGATGTGGATTACGTGGTGAATTACGACCTGCCCGACCATCCTGAAAGTTATGTGCACCGGGTGGGGCGCACCGGCCGGGGGCTTAAAAGGGGAGAGGCTATTTCATTTGTAAGCCCTGAAGAGGAGCCGCTGCTCGATGCCATTGAAGCATACACGGGCACGGAAATCAGCGAAAGAAATATCGATGCCGAAAGCTACCGGTTAACCATCGCCGAAACGGAAGATACGCCGCACGACAACTGGCGAAAGCTGCTGGAAGAAGCCGATGCACCGTCCAAAAAGCGCAGGAAGAAATCCTGATCAGGCGCCGATCTCCTTAAAGGCGTTGCCGATCTGCGCCACCGTATCGGAAGCAATGGCCGATTCCATACCATACACCTCAGAAGCTATTTCGCCCGCACGGCCGTGCAGGTAAACGCCCAGCAATGCAGCCTGCTCGGGTGAATAGCCATGCGCCAGCAGGCCGGTAAGCATGCCCGTCAGCACATCGCCGCTGCCGCCCTTCGCCATCGATGCATTGCCCGATGTGTTGAAATAGGCTTTGCCGCCCGGCATGGCGATCAGGCTGTAATGACCTTTAAGAATGACCACCCAGTTCATGCGCTTCGCCAGTGCCTGCGCTTTTTCCCAGCGCTGGCTTTCGGAAACCGAAGTGCCGGTGAGCCGGTCGAACTCGCGGGGATGCGGCGTGAGAATGGAAAAAGAAGGAATCAGCGGCTGCCAGTCTTTGTGAATGGCCAGCAGGTTCAGCGCATCGGCATCGAGCACCAGCGGCCGGTCGGTATTGTTCAGCACTTCTTTTAATGCCGCCGCCGCTTCGGCACCGGTTCCGAGCCCCGGACCGCAGCCCACGGTGCGATAGATATTGTAATTCGCCGGCGCCGTAAGGCACATGCCTTCAGGCAGCGCGATCTGCAGAATAGCCTGGTTGCCCGTCGGGTTCAGGAAGGAGAGGAGTCCCGGCCCCGACCGGAGGCAGGCGCTGCCCGCGAGAATGGCCGCTCCCATCTTGCCCACCGAACCGGCTAACAGCAAGGCATGACCGAAATGTCCCTTGTGCGTGAAAGGACCCCGGGGTTGGAAAATAGATGTGGCCAGCGCGCGGTCGACCCCTTCGTACAGGGCAGCCGTTTGCGACAGGTAGCCGGGGTGAAGACCTATATCCAGCACAATCACTTTACCGAAAAAAGACGCGTTGTCGGCAAACAGCAGGGCAGGCTTGAAACATTGAAAACTTAGGGTGACCGTAGCCGTTATACAGGCGCCCGGCGGAAGCACCGAACCATCGGCCGGCATACCGCTGGGCAGATCAATGCTGCAAACAGGGTTGTCGTGCTGGTTCAGGTAGCTGATCAGGGTCGCCAGGCGCTCTGCGGGCGGGCGATCAAGGCCGGTTCCCAGCAGGGCGTCGATGATCCACCGGCCGGCGGCCAGCTCGGGCAGCGGCACGCCTTCCTGCAGATAATGAACGGCGATGCCGAGCTCGTGCAGCCGCTGGAGATTTGCCTGGAAATCGGGCGTGCCGGGCTTCCCGAATTCCATGATGAACACTTCGGTGCGAAACCCCTTAGCGGTCAGCAGGCGGGCAATGGCCAGTCCGTCGCCGCCATTGTTTCCTTTTCCGCAGAAAATATAACAGGAATGGTCACCCGGAATACCCTGGGTGGTCATCCAGTGTACACAGGCATTGGCCGCCCGTTCCATCAGGTCGAGCGATTCTATACCTTCGTGCTGGATGGTATATTGATCCCAATCCCGTATTTGCCGGGACGACAATGCGATCATATACCGGAATGTACGAAAATCTGGCTTATTATTATTCGGAGCCGCCGGCGGCAATATGGTCGCCCATTTCCGTATCAGCCTCCTGGATGAGGTTGTTGCTCTGGCGGTAATCGCCGAACAGGTCGCACAACTGTTTTGACCGGTAAATGCCGCGGTTGTACTTGTTGCCCAATACGATGATGGTAGCGCGTTCTTCAAGCAGCCGGATGAAAACGGTGTTGTTGCCGTGCCACCAGCCGTTGTGGTAAACGATCTTTTTGCCATTGTCGACCTCGGTCAGCCGCCAGCCCAGCCCGTAATTACGGACGCCTTTCTTTTCATAGCTGTACCCGGTGAAGGCGGCCTGCAGCGTGCTGTCGTTAAACAGGTGCCCGCTGTACAGGGCCTGGTCCCATTTCAGCATATCCCTTGGGGTGGAGTATACGTTTTTGTCGCCGTACACCAGGTCCATGAACTCCAGCCCGTATTTGCGGTTGTTCCATTCAAAACTGGGCAGCGAGCGCTCTTCATCCTGCGCCTGGAAAACATAGGTATCGTTCATACCCAGGGGCTGGAAGAAAGTTTCGCGCATATATTCGGGAAAAGCCTTGCCGGTTACTTTTTCTACGATAAGCGCCAGCAGGGCATAGTTGGTATTGCAATAGGCAAAATGTTTGCCGGTCGGGAACTGCAACGGCGGGTGATAGGTGTAGAGGGTCGACAGTACGTCGAGGTTGGTCACCTGCTTTTTCTTGTTCCAGCGATAAACATCGAGGTAATTGGTATAGTTCGGCAGGCCGCTGCGATGGCTGAGCAGCATTTTGACGGTGGTTCCGGGATAGGGGAATTT
>JAKPBL010000468.1 GCA_029778965.1 Bacteroidota bacterium | reverse complement strand
CAGCAATGTTTCGAAAAGCAGGATTAACCCCAGGAAGTTGCGCAACGACATTCGCTCAAATTGGCGAACAGGTTTCTGCGGCAGGGAAACAGATACAGTACTTTTCATAGATCAACCGCTGTCAGCTTTGGAACAGCTCAATGTATTTATCGGTGATCGAATCCCACGAATAATCCTGCAAAATGCGCTTTTTCGCCGCCGCCGCCAGCTCAAGATGTTCATCGCGATTGTCAAGGCTGAACCGCAGGGCGTTTCTCAGTGACCCTATATCGGATTTCCTGAACAAAACCGCATCATCTTTGACGATATATATATTTTCCTGGATATCGCTGCAGACCAGCGGCGTTCCCAGGCCCATGACCGATAACATTACGGGCGACAATCCCTCTATATCAGAGGGCTGTATATAAGCATAGCAGTGCTTCATCAGGGTGATAGTGTCATCGCCGTATATAAAGCCGGGGAATACTATTCTTGGATCGCTGGTATTTTTGAGGTTCACCTCAAACTCGCTGGGGTTCGGTGAACCGCCCACCAGCACCAGCTTTTTACCTGTATCCAGTTTCTCAAAGGCAGGTATCAGGTATTGCAGCCCTTTGTCGGGAATGAAACGGCCTACAAACAAAAAGTATTCGCCGGCGGTAAGGCCGAGGCGGTTTAGTATATCCGTTTCAGCGTTGGCGTTTACTTCGCTGCCGAATGAAATAAAATGAAATTTCTTCCTGAACTTCTTTTCGAAGATTTCGCGGGTGAATACATTGTCGATCGCAATTCTTTTAGAAGCGCTAACCGCAAGGTAAGCATTCGCGAGAACGAGCTTCCGCATGAGCCACGACCATTTGTCTCGCTCCCACTCCACCCCGTCGATGCTCAGCACTACTTTTTTGCCGAACAATTTCAGGATGAAGGCAAAAAGCGCGTTGTTGCCCTGCATATGCACGATGTCTGCATCGTTCTTACGGATAATATCCCAGGTAACTTTTGTTGAATGAAGCAAGGTATCGATGCCCGATTTTTTTACCGTGTTATGGTATACGATATCGACGCCTTTGTAATTATCCGCTCCTTTCTGCTGCCCCGGGTACACCCGGTTGTAAGCGGTAACAGCATACCCTCTTTCCACGAGCCGGGGTAAAAATTCAAGCGCAAATTTATCCGCACCCGCCGATCCGCTCGAAGGAGGAAGCGACCTGAAGCCGAACGACGCTATTCTAAGGTTTTTTTTCATGATTGCTTACGGGAACAATTGGTTTTAAAACGCTTTCTCCCGCCACACGACCTTCCTGAAAAGCTCTTCTATGAAAATGCCGGGATGACTGGAAAAAAAGCGGTTGTCAAGTATGCGTTTGGTATGGCCGGTTTGCCGTGCGATAACCACCCACCGCTTGATGACAATACGGATCATTACCTTTTCATTCAGTGTGGGGTGCTTTTTGAAATAATCATACAGCTTAACGATCCAGTTATCGAGCGCATCCAGCTTTCGCGGCTGGTCGAACAACTCCGATTGATAGGTCAGCATGGCTGAATGCAGTTCAAGCTCCTCTTCGCTGAAACGCATCCCGATATCGGTCAGCATTTTTCGGTTCAGCATCTTGAGAGAATTGAACATGGTTTCCCTTTTGGTGGTGCTTATGTTATTGCCATGTATCCTGTAAGACGTGAGGTATTCAGGCAAATTGGCGATCTGCGTTACCTGAGAGAAACGATGCCATAGCTCATGATCCTCGCACACAAGGTACTCTTTCGCGTATTTCAATGCCTTGGCCATGTCTGTCCGCATCATCACACTCGAATGACAAAAGCAGTTGTGCAGCAGAAGATAGGTTTTTGCATCGCCCGGCGCAGCAGGGAATTTTACGTGCTGCAATACTTTATTGTCGTGATCGATGACTTTGAAATAAGTACCGCAGGCGCCGGTTTTGGGATGCTGCTCCATGAACGCCAGTTGTTTTTCAAACCGCGCGGGCATGGCCAGGTCGTCGCTGTCGAGCCGGGCGATGTATTTACCCTTTGCAAGGTCTATGCCCCGGTTCAGTGTATAAATGATCCCCCGGTTGCGGTCGTTTACAACCAGGTGTACCCGGTCGTCTTTAACCGATCCTATGATCTCTCTCGTGTTATCGGATGAGCCGTCGTCAATGACGATCAGCTCGAAATGCGGGTAGGTCTGGCTCAATACGCTTTCGATCGATTCCAGCACGAACGAGGCAGCATTGTATGCCGGCATAACCACCGATATCAGCGGTTGAGGAACGGTAGGCGGGGTAGCGGAGGTCATTTAAACAAATTAACGAAAGGCTTTTATAGTTTATCTTTCAGGTAGTCTGCATAATAGTCTTGCAGGTATTCTTTCAAGGCTATTCTCCAGTCGCGCATTATGTTCAACTGGCGCAGCTCCAATTTCTTGTTTACCAGTCGTTCGCATGGCGGACGCTGGGCGAAATACGTGTCTTTGAAATGCTCGGAAGTCACTTCCGTCAGCTTCACCTTTTCTTTCAGGTTCAGCAGGCTTACCAGCTCTTCCGCCACTTCCATCCGGCTGGTTTGCCCTTTGCACACGAGGTTGTACAGTCCCCAGTATTCGGTTTCCAGCAACAGCTTCACATTCCTGGCAAAATCAACGGTGTACGTAGGAGTACCATCTTTATCGTTCACAATGAACAATTCCTTTTTACCCGATACCAGTTGCTTAATGAGCTTGCTGATGAATTTTTTATCTTTCGAGGGTCCGCCGCCCATCATCCAGCCCGCACGGCATACGATGTATTTGTGGGTATGCTCGATCACATAACGCTCACCCATATACTTGGAACGGGCATAGTGGCCCAGCGGGTTGGGCTGATCCCAGTCGTCGTAGAGCTCTTTTTTGCCGTCGAAGATACCCGCCGTGCTGATATACAGCAGAGGCACCTGGAGGCTGTTTGCCAGGTACACGGCGTTTTCAACGGAAATGGTATTGGTCATGTAGGTATCATCTACATTCAGCTCGCAGAATTCCAGGTCAGTATAGGCGCCAAGATGAAAAATATAATCGGGCCTGAACGCTTCAACCTGCCTTTTATATTCGTTAAAATCACGAAAATCGAGAAAGCTCAGCCAGGGCGCATTCACATCCTTGTCGGTACAAAGCACTTCGAAATCATCTTTAAAAATCTTGTAAAATGCTTCTCCCAGCATTCCGCCAGCGCCAGCCATAAAAACCTTCTTCTTCATTGTATTTGTGGTTTTAAATTCCAGAGGTAATAAGTTCAGCTTCCGTCGGTACCGGTATTTCAAGCGCCGGTACCAACTGCTTTAATTTTTGATAATATTTTTGAAAGTCAAGATCTTCTGCAAATAACCGGGCCTTTCCCGCCATCAACTGGTATTGATCGGGTCGCAAAGTGCTGGCACGCTGAACGGCCTCTTCGAGCGATCCCGGCTGGTAAGGATCAAACAATATACCGCGTTCCTCCTCCAGCAGTTCGGGGATTCCTCCCATGCTGCTCGCCAGTACGGGCAAGCCACTGGTCATGGCCTCGATGATGATCATCGGGTTGTTTTCATACCAGATAGCCGGTAATACCAGGAAATCCGTTTGCCGGAATTGCTGAAACAGTTCCTTCTTGTTTAGAACGCCCAGGAATACCAAATTGGTATATTCCGCAGCCGCTTTTCGTACTTCTTCTTCCAGTTCACCGTGCCCGGCTATGTAAAATCTGCAGCCCGGGAACTTCGCCGGCAGGGAAAGATACAGGTCAAGACCCTTGTCTTTCGTGAAACGGCCGGCATACAGAAAACTGCCTTCCAGCCTGGCTTTCACCGGCAAACGCGGCAGCGTATTCACTTCGATGGGATTGTGCAATACATTGATATGACCTTTAAAACCCATGTTTGCAAATTGCTTCGCCAGGAAATAGCTGGGACTCACCAATATATCGGGAAACTGGTAAGCATGCCGGAAGCTGTTGTTGTAATACGATTCCATCGCCAGCAAACTCGAATGCAGAAAGGAGCCGAAACGGCATTTATGCAATGCCACCTGGT
>JAKPBL010000344.1 GCA_029778965.1 Bacteroidota bacterium | reverse complement strand
CCGAACAAACCGAAGCCCTGCACGAACGACAGTATCACCCCCATACGCAGGTTCCCGTTCCGCAATACTTTCAGGCTGACGATGGGATACTTGTACACCGATTCGCGCCAGATGAAAAAGAATATGCCCATCACAGCGGTTACGGTAAGGGCAATGATCAGGTTGCTGCTGAACCAGTCGTCTTCCTGCCCTTTTTCCAGGATGTACTGCAACGAGCCCACGGCAATGGCCAGCAGCGCCATACCCAGCCAGTCGACCTCGCTGGCAGCTCTTTTTTCGGCATACTTCGGGCTGCGCACAAATTGCAATGTCAGCAGCGCGGCAATGATACCGACGGGAATATTGATGTAGAAAATATAAGGCCAGGAATATTCCTTGATGATATGTCCGCCGAGCGGCGGTCCCAGCGTGGGCCCGACGATTACGCCCAGTACGTATATGGCCTGGGCCATCGCCCTTTTCTCGGGCGGATAGCTTTCGGTGATGATGGTTTGCGAGGTAACCAGCAGTGCGCCGCCGCCCAGCCCCTGGATAAAACGGAACAGGATGAGCTCGCCGATGCCGGTGGCATTACCGCATAAAAACGAGGCAACGGTAAAAATAATAATGGAGGCCGCAAAATAGTTGCGACGGCCGAACTGGGCCGACAGCCAACTGGTCATCGGTACAATGATCACATTGGCGATCGCATAGGCCGTGATCACCCAGCTCACTTCATTGAGCGTGGCGCCGAGGCTGCCCTTCATATTGTTCAGGGCCACATTCACAATAGTGGTATCGATGATCTCGAGCAGGGCGCAAAACACCGCTGTAACGGTGATGATCACCCGCCGCGAGCCATATTCAACCAGCGATTCTTCGTTGACCATACAATTTAATCTAGATGAACATCAACAACGGCATTCATGCCCGCGCGCAACTGCTTCAACACGCTGTCGCCCTTATTGACGAATTCAATTTTAACAGGCAGGCGCTGCACCACTTTCACGAAGTTGCCGCTGGCATTGTCGGGCGGCAGCAATGCAAAGCGCGATCCGGTGGCGGGAGAGAAGGAGTTCAGCCGGCCTTCGAATGCATGGCCGGGAAGCGCGTCGATCTCGATGGTCACTTTCTGCCCTTCGCGCAATTGTCCGTATTGTGTTTCCTTGAAATTGGCAACCACCCATATCTCGTTGTCTTCCACCACGCTGAAAGTAGCCTGTCCTGCCTGCAGGAACTGCCCCGCCTGCACATTCACTTTCGACACCACGCCATCGGCCGGCGCCGTTACCACGGCGTACGACAAATTCAGCCTCGCGTCTTCCACATCGACCTGCCGCTGTTTGATGGTAGCGCTTACCACACCCACCTGCGTGGAAGTAGCATGGCTCTGCGAGCTGACGGCGCCGGTCTGCCGGCCCGCCTGCGCGCGTTGCTGCTGCAATACCTGCAGTTGCTTTTCAGCGGTTTCTTTGGCCGCCTGCGCCTGCTCGAACTGCTGCTGGGTGATGGAATGGTCTTTGATCAGGTTGTTGTAACGCTCAAAATCCTGCGTAGTGCGGCGCACATTCACTTCGGCAGCGGCGATCTGCGCATCCACGGCGCCGGCGGCCGCTTCGGAAGTGGCGATATTGGCGCGGGAGGCATTGGTGCTGGCGCGGGCCGACGACAGATTGGACTCAGCCGTACCGAGGGCTGCCTCGGCCTGCTTCAGGCGAAGCTGAAGATCGCGGTCGTCGAGCACCAGCAGCGTATCGCCTTTCTTCACCCGCTGGTTGTCTTTCACCCGCACTTCCGTTACATAACCCGAAATCTTAGGAATTACAGGATTGATATTCGCTTCCACCTGCGCGTCGTCGGTCTCTTCGTGGTGCAGCGAATGAATATACTTGCTGATGCCGAACCAGCCACCGGCTACCAGCAGCAGGATCAGGATGATGAGAAAGGTTTTGTTTCTCTTTTTCGGTGACGTTTCGGTAACACCGGGTTGTGTTGTTGCCATAATGCGTTATTGTCTTGACAAGTGGAAGATATTATTGAATCATGCCTGCCTGCTGCAGCAGGGTTTGATAAGCCAGGGTAAGGTCGGCCGTCGCCATTTCAAGATCGATCCGCGCCCGTAACTGGAGCACGTCGGCGTCGAGCAGGTCAGACAGGGTGAGCAGGCTGTTATTGTATTTGTTCCTGCTGATGCGGTAATTCTCGACAGCCTGGTCTACCGCGCGGTTATACACTTCGATCTTTTTGCCGGTCGATAAAAAATCCTGGTAAGCTTTGTTCACCGCCACGTGCACCTGGTCCTGCAGCATCGCCTGGCTGGTAAGCAACTGTGTTTCCCTGGCTTTGGCCTGTTCTATTTTGGCAGTGGTTTTCCACAGGGAAGAAAGATTGTATTTCAGGCCGAGCCCCACGTTGAACGCATTGGTTACCGTCAGGAATTTGGGAACGTCGACCGCTACATAACCGCCGGTCACTGCGAAGCTGGGATAGTAATCTGCCCGTGCAACCTGGATGCCCCCGGCAGCAGCCTGGCGACGCTGGTCGAGCGCTTTCAGGTCGTTGCGCTGGTCGGCCGCCGACAGGTAATTTTCCAGCGGCGCCAGGTCGGCCGGGCGAATGATACTGGCCGAATCCAGTTGCAGCTTCGTCCTTTCAGGAAAACCGATCAGCAGGTTGAGGTTTACCATGGCCAGTGCCGCCTGGTTCCGGGCATCCAGCAAGGCAAGTTCGTAATTGGCGGTTTCCAACTGCGACTTCAGCAGGTCATTCCGCGCCAGTAGCCCGTTCTTTTCCAGGTTGGCCAGTTCCTTATCTCTTTCCGCCGACTGAACCAGGTTCTCTTCGATCAGCGAAACCGTTTTCAACGCTTTATAAAGATTGATATAAGCGGCGGTACAATTGAGGATCACTTCCTGCCGGTCTTGCGCGGCATCGAGCTCCATTGCTTTCTCCAGGTATTGCGCTGATTCTATGCCATAGCGGATCTTGCCGCCGGCAAACAGGGGCAGCGATACCGAGGCCATGCCGTACAAGGCCTGGTTGATCTTGGGACCGCCGCCGCCACCGGCGCTGTCTGACCCCGTTTTCATGGAAACATTGGCATGGGTAAGCCGCATATAACTGCCACTGATCGAAGCGTCGGGCAGCTTTCTTTCGCGCGCTTCGCGGGTGGCGGCCACGGCCTCGGCCAGCCTGGCCTTGCTGAATGCCAGTTGCTTACTATTGGTGACACCGAGTTGAACGGCCTCGGCCAATCCTACCGTGCGCGTACTGTCTTGCGCAGCAGCGACGGCAGTCGCCAGTACGAACAGCCCCATAACGGACATTCTCTTCCATTTACTCTGGAACATACACTGAATTATTATTCATTTAAAACCAATCAGGCTGCTTTAATGCCATCCCAGCACAATTGGAAATTGGTTTCCAGCACCTGCTGGCTTGCTTTTCGGTTGAAATAATTTACACGGCGGGCAATCTCGTTGATGCCGCCTATGATAAAGGCCAGCATCCAGAAAGAATCTACGTCTTTGATGATCTTCTCGTCTTTGCCACGTTGCAACAGCAGCAACAGCGGGTCGAAGCTTTTCTTCAGCGCCAGCTTTGTTTCGTTGCTGACAAACGGGGAATGAAAGCTTTGTTCGATAAACAGGCTTTCGTTGAAAAACTCAATCCGGTGGCGGACTATATTCATCCATATCGTTGCGAAACCGGTTTTAAAAGGGGCATCGGCGTTATAGTTCCTGAACAGGTTCGACGCTACATGCCGCACGCATTTGTCGGTCAGCGCCACCACCAGCGCTTCCTTGTTCTTAAAATAGATGTACAGGGTACCGGTCGCCATCTTCGCTTCGCGGGCCACCTGCTGCATCGTAATACCGGCAAGCCCCCGCTGGCGTACCAGGCCAAGCATGGCCCGGTAAATCGCTTCCACTTTATTCTGGTCTTTCGGTTTCACGACGCAAATTTAGATGAATTTTTATTCAGCTAAAAGTAATTTTCGGTATTGGGGGGCCGTTTAACCACCGTTTTACAATCGGCGGTGCTTTTAACAGTTTGACAGGTGGAAGCGCAGATTTGTAAAGCCGGGCAGGGCGAATGCGTTTTAAATTGCTGAATTCCACTTATTTTCGAAAAACGGTGTGCAAGGTTGACGATGCATTCCTTTCAATACCATTGACCTTATGCGGACGATTCTCCTGCCAGCCTGAAAAGTTTTCCATTTGCAAGTTTCGTGATATGTATACAAGTAGATGTGCGCTGTTTTGCTGTACCCTGTTGATCATGCAAGGATTCTGCCAGGCCCAGGCGCCGCTGTCGCTCAGGCAGGCGCTCGATTCGGGCGCTGCTCGCTATGAGAGCATCAAGGCCCGGCAGCAATATGTAAAATCGGCCGAAGCGCTGGTATCGCAGGCAAAGAAAGAGATGTTGCCCAACCTGGTGGCTTCGGCGCAGCAGGACTACGGCAGCATCAACGGCCAGAACGGCCCGCTGTACGGCATGGGTGGTTTCGGTGTGGCTTCGGCAGGGCCGGCGCTGGCCGAGCAGAACTGGCACTCGGCTTTCGGTGCGTTGTACCTGGCCAATATCAACTGGGATGTATTCACTTTCGGCCGGAACAAACAAAGAATCAGCACGGCCAATGCCCAGTTGAGCCGCGACCAGGCCGATCTGCAACAGGAGATATTCCAGCACCAGGTACGGATAGCGGCGGCCTATCTTAACCTGCTGGCCGCCCAGCGGCTTACCCGCTCGCAGCAGTTCAACCTCGACAGGGCCGATACCTTCCGGCTGGTGGTGACCCGCAAAGCGGTCAACGGGCTGGTGGCGGGTGTAGACAGCTCGCTCGCCAATGCAGAGGTGTCGAACGCCAGAACGGCGCTTATACTTGCCCGTGATGCCGAGCAGGAAAGGGCCAACCAGCTCGCCTTCCTGATCGGCGCT
>JAKPBL010000421.1 GCA_029778965.1 Bacteroidota bacterium | reverse complement strand
AAGCACAGTTGTATTCCATCTACTGACACAGCTTACAGTAGTCAGCCATTTATTGTTTATTGTTTTTGTTGTTTTGGGTGGTTTGCTTACGTATAAGAAGCGTTGGATCACTATGGTTCACATTATGTCAGTTGTATGGGCGGTAGTTGCTGAACTATCACCTGGTGTTATATGCCCTCTTACCTGGCTTGAGAATTATTTTGCTTTTCGGGCAGGACTTTCGACCTACGAGGATGACTTTGTTACGCGATACCTGGTTCCCGTGATTTATCAGGAAAATCTTGATTCTAATATTCAGTTTATTTTGGCAGGAGTTGTTATTCTGGTGAATCTGCTTATCTATAGCCACCGCATAGTAAGGCGTCGATAAATGAACAAAAAATATAGGTATGTTCAAATTTGCATTAACCGGCTTGTTGCTGCTGCTCGGAACCGGGATAGAACTGGAGCCCAAAACTATTCTGAATGCGCGGTACCGGAAAGCAGGCGCTTACCTGGGCTATTCATGGGGCTACCCAATTATAAATCTGGCTACGTAGGAGGAACCAATCTTTGTTATTTGCGCGTATTCCGCTTCGGGCTCACCTGGCTGTTGAAATAATGCCGCCTCCCAGCGCAGCATAGAGGCTTACGATCGCCTGTAATTGCTGCAGGCGGTCGGTGACGGCGCTCTGGCGGGCCGTCAATAAATTCTGTTCAGAGGTCAGCACATCGGTATAATTGGTGGTCGATGTATATTTCAATAATTCACTGGTGAAAAAGACGGCTTTTTCCAGGTTGGCGATTTGCTCGCGGCGGGCGCTTGCCTTGTCGGTAGCCGTCTGGTACTGGTACAGTGCATTCGACACTTCCTGCCCTGCGGTTAACAAGACTTGCCTGAAATTGTATTGCGCTGCTTCGTAATTGGATTCGGCTACCCGTAACCGTTGTTTGTTCAGCCCATTGTTGAATATGGGCTGAACCAGTCCGCCGGCCAGGTTGGCAAAATAGGCTCCTGGCTTAAAGAGGTTGCTGAGGTCGTTCACATATTGCCCCGTTTGCCCGGTAATGGTCAGCGCTGGATAGAAGTAAGTGCGGGCCACATTGGTCAGGTCAAAGGCAGCGCGCAGCCGGTATTCCGCGGCCTGCACATCGGGGCGGTTGGCCAGCAGTTGCGCCGGCAGCCCGGTTTCCAATTGCGTGTATGTGCGGGTGCTGAACAGGCTGTCCCTTTCTACGGGGCCGGGCGGTCGCGCCAGCAAAATGCTCAGCGCATTTTCCGTTTGGCGGATATTATTCCTGATATCGGGTATGCTGGCCATAACGGCATAGTAGTTCGCCGTGCTCTGCACCACCGCTGCGCCCGTCACCACATCGCTGTTCTTCAACTGCTTCATGGTCTCCACATCCGTACGGTATTTCTCAGCCGATTGCCGGGCGATGGCCAGTTGCGCATCATAGGCCGTTAGCGTGTAATACGCTGCTGCAATACCGGCTACCAGTTGGGTCTGCACCGCCTGCGCATAAGCCCTGCTTTCCTGCAAGGTTGCATACGCGGCGCGCCTGCTGTTTTTCAGTTGTCCCCAGATATCGGCCTGCCACGAAGCGCCGGCATACAACTGGAATAACTGCGTATTGCTTCCCTGGGCGCTGGCAGGATGATAGCCGGCAGCCTGCGCCGTTGCCGACAGTGCAGGAAAAAAAGCGCGTTGGGTTTGCGTATAATTCGCTTCGGCGATCCGGATATTCGTTACGGCGGTTTTGAGATCCAGGTTATTGCCGATGCCTTCCCGGATCAGCCGTTGCAGCAGGGTATCGGGGAAGATGGTAGTCCACGGTAAGC
>JAKPBL010000403.1 GCA_029778965.1 Bacteroidota bacterium | reverse complement strand
AACAAAGGTGAACGGTCGTGAAGCAACGACGTTTTCAGATACGCTTTCCGTGGAAGAGCCGCTGGAGATCGGTATCTGTTATGAGGCGCCGGCAGGCCCGGTCAGCAAAAACATTTCGGTTACCATGCGTACCCCCGGAAACGATATCGAGCTGGCGCTCGGTTTCCTGTTCACGGAAGGTATCCTGTCTTCTTACGAACAGGTGAAGCACGTGCGGCACGCCGATACGGATAGCGCGTCGAATAGGGTGGAGGTAAGCTTCGCGGAAGATTACCGGCCGCAACTGGCGCAGGCCGACAGGAATTTCTACACCACCTCGAGCTGCGGCGTTTGCGGAAAAGGATCGATCGAATCGATAAAAACGGTCAGCCCGTTTCGGGACATGGACAGGCCATTGGCGGCACTGTCTGCCAGCATGCTCTACGAACTGCCGCAAAAGCTACGCGCTGCGCAAAACAATTTTTCAGCTACAGGGGGTATCCACGCTTCGGGGTTGTTCAGCATGGACGATGGCAGCCTGCTGTTGCTGCGCGAAGACGTGGGCCGGCACAATGCGCTCGACAAGCTCATTGGCGCGGCATTGGTGAACCATTCGCTGCCACTGAACCGGCATATCGTGCTGCTGAGCGGAAGGGCCAGCTTCGAGCTGTTGCAGAAAGCGTACATGGCAGGCATCCGGCTGGTAGCCGCTATCGGTGCGCCATCGAGCCTCGCCGTTGACCTGGCGCGGGAATCGGGCATAACCCTGCTGGGCTTCCTGAGAGAGAGCCGGTTCAATATGTATCACCTGGGAGAAAACACCGTAATAAATACCACGTATGAAGATCAGGATCAAAGCTAATTCGGTACGGTACAGGCTGACAAGGCCGGAGGTGGCCACGCTGGGTGCAACCGGCAGCCTGGAAGCGCATACCGAATTTGCACATAAAACACTGGTGTATGCAATTGTGACCACTACAGACAATACGTTATCAGCCGACTTCGTCGGCAACAGGATTGTTCTGAACATGCCTAAAGCCATGATCGACGAGCTGGCCGGTACCGATACCGTTGGCTTTAGCGGGGAGACGGGAAACCTGAAGCTGCTGGTGGAAAAGGATTTTGCCTGCATCGACCATACAGACGAAGACCAGTCTGATAATTATCCCAATCCCCAGCTTAGCTGCCAGTAAAACCATCGTTATGGAAGAAGATAAAATAGAAGAAGATAAAAAACACCCGGAACGCCAGACACCCGATGCCGAAAACCCGTACCGGCTGCTGAACCTGAAGCTGACGCATGTGGAAAAATGGGCGGCGGGTGTACCGGCGGTGATGGCTTCTCTTTCCGACCTGGTTGAAGAAAAAACGCTGCTCCGGGGAGCAAGGGCTTTGTTCAGCATGAACCAGTTCGGCGGCTTCGATTGCTCCAGTTGCGCCTGGCCCGATCCCGACGACGACCGGTCGCCCATAGGCGAATATTGCGAGAACGGCGCAAAGGCATTGGCCGAAGAAGCCACCACCAAGCGGGTAACGCCCGAATTCTTCCGAAAAAATTCGGTGTACGAACTGTCGAAGCTCGACGATTACCAGATCGGCAAAATGGGCAGGCTCACCGACCCGGTGTATTTGCCCGAAGACGGCACGCATTACCAGCCCATCAGTTGGGACGATGCATTTAGAAAGATCGCCGCGCACCTGAACGCGCTGGCATCGCCCGACGAGGCCGCCTTTTATACCTCCGGCAGAACGAGCAATGAAGCCTCGTTCGTTTACCAGCTCTTTGCGAAAGAATACGGCACCAACAATATGCCCGACTGCTCGAATATGTGCCACGAAACGTCGGGCTCGGCATTACGCCCCACGATCGGCATCGGCAAGGGCACGGTGACCCTGGAAGATTTTTACGAGTCGGAAGTGGTCGTCATTATCGGGCAAAACCCCGGCACCAATGCGCCGCGAATGATGAGCGCCCTGGAAAAAACGAAAAAGAACGGTGGAAAGATCATCGCCATCAATCCCCTGCCCGAAGCGGGGCTGATGGGCTTCCGCAACCCGCAGGAGATAAAGGGCGTTATCGGCAGTGGTGTTAAACTTGCCGACCTCTACCTGCCGGTGAAAATAAACGGCGATATGGCTTTGCTGAAGGCCATCGAATGGCTGCTGCTGGATTTTGAGAGAAAATCGCCCGGCGAAGTGCTCGATAAAAAATTCATTGAAGAAAAAACCGTCGGTTACGAGGCCTTTAGCCGCCAGTTCGAAAACTACCGACTGGACGAGCTGGCAGCCGAGTGCGGCGTGTCTGCCGACCTGCTGTATGAAGCCGCGCAGATGATGGCCTTTAAAAGCCGGATCATCGTATGCTGGGGCATGGGCCTGACGCAACAGCCCAACGGTGTGGATATGATCCGGGAAATATTGAACATCCTGCTGCTGAAAGGGAGTATCGGGAAGAAAGGCGCCGGCGTTTGCCCCGTACGCGGGCACAGCAATGTGCAGGGAAACCGCACGATGATGATCGATGAAAAGCCGACCGATGAGCAACTCGACCGGCTGCAGCGGTTCTTCGGTTTCAACCCGCCCCGCAAACATGGTTACGATGTGGTGCGGGCCATCAAAGCCATACACGAGGAAAAAATAAAGTTGCTTTTTTGCATGGGTGGAAATTTCCTGTCGGCCACGCCCGATACAACTTATACCGCCCATGCATTGCGAAAGCTCCGCTTATTGGTTTGTGTATCTACCAAGCTGAACCGCGGACACCTGGTTCACGGAAAAGAAGCCATTATCCTGCCTACGCTATCAAGGTCCGATCTCGACATCGTGAACGGCGAGTTGCAGATCGTAAGTACGGAAAACTCTATGGGTGTGGTCCAATCGTCGAAAGGGGTGTTGAAGCCCGTATCAAACAACCTTCTCAACGAAACCCAGATCGTTTGCCGCCTGGCCATGGCTACTTTGGGTAGCCGGGCGGTGGTGAACTGGCAGCGTTACCACGACAGCTACGATGCTGTGCGCGACGACATCGAAAAATGCATTCCCGGCTTCGATAACTACAATACGCGGGTGCGTCATAAAGGCGGCTTTTACCTGCCCAATGCTGCGAGGGATGAGCAGCTTTTCGCCAGTCAATACAATTACCGTGCGCCTTTTACCCTTACGGAAATTCCCGACAACCGCCTGGCCGATGATGAATACATGATGGCCACCACCCGCACGCACGACCAGTTCAATACCACTATTTACGGGCTCGACGATCGTTACCGCGGCATCAAGAACGAACGGCGCGTCATATTCATGAACGAAAAAGACATTCAGAAAGCAGGCTTTCGGAACGGCGATAAGGTGGACCTGTTCAATTACGACGACGGCATAGAACGCATCGCGCCTTTGTTCATCATTGTCGCTTACCAGATACCCGAGCAGAATACCGTTACCTATTTCCCCGAAACCAATGTGCTGGTTTCGGTAAACAACGTGGTGAAAGAAAGCAATATGCCGGCGTCAAAATATGTGAAGATCAGGATCAGGAAACACGACCCGGAAATATACAAGCGGATAGAAAGAATAGAAGCACAACCCAGGTAAGCCGGATCATCACCCGTTCCCGATACCGTTTTTTAATGAATAGATCCGGGCGTCGGGGAATTGCTTTTTCAGCAGGCGCGCGGCTGTCGCGCTTCTTTTTCCCGTACTGCAATAGCAGATGACGGGAAACCTGGTATCGATCTCCTTCCAGCTTTTTTCCAGGTCATCCAGGGGGATGTTCTTTCCGCCGATGTTAGCAGTGGAATGTTCTTCTTCAGTACGCACATCGATCAGCTCGTAGTGGCTGGTATTTGGCAGCTCACTGACATCGATGGTGGCAACGGTTTGCGGCAGCCCGGTGATTCTTACGGCAGATCGTTTGGGTAGCCCGATAATGCGGGTGCTGCCATCCTGCACGTTCATTATCCACAATTTCCCCGCCAGCAGGTCTGTCGATCGGGTAATATATTTTATGGCTTCGTTCGCCTGCATGCAGCCCGTTATGCCGGCCAGTGTCGGCATAACACCGCCTTCCGCGCAATTGGGCACTGTTGCGTTTTCGGCGTCAGGAAAAACATCGCGGTAGTTGACCGACCAGCTACCATCGCTTTGCCGCACATTCCAAACGCTTACCTGCCCCTCGTACTGGTAGATGGCGCCATAAACGAGGGGCTTACCCGACAATACGCAGGCATCGTTCAGCAGGCACTTTGTTTCAAAATTGTCTGTTCCTTCTATTACCAGGTCGAAATCCGCGATCAGCTCCATCACGTTCTGCGATGTAACCCGCAGGTGGTAAGGAATGATCTCTATGGAGGGGTTCTGTTGCTGTAGTCTTTTTGCAGCCACGGCTGTTTTCGGCAAACCCAGGTCATCCGGGGTGTAAAGCAATTGGCGATGCAAGTTGCCCGCCGATACCATATCATCATCTGCAATGCCGATGGTACCAACGCCCGCTGCCGCGAGGTATTGCGCGGCAGGGCAGCCCAGTCCGCCAATGCCTACCAGCAGCACCCGGGCTTTTTGCAGAAGCCGCTGGGCATGCTTACCGAAGCCGGGCAATGCCATCTGGCAATGGTACCGTTCAAGATCATCGCTCATGGGTACGGCGCGTTTATCAACAGTTGTTTTGCTGTTACCGCTTCATCGGGAGTGTTTACATTCATCAGCGCTTCGGGTTGCGGGGCGTGCAATACCAACACCTCGTTGTTCATCAGCACTTTTCGCGGGCAGGTATTTCCCTTTCCCAAAAAATGCAGGAGCGCCGGGTAGCTGTCCGGCTCCCATATCGTTACCAATGGTTCGGGCAAACCATCGTGCGGGCTCTGGTAAGTAGTGGCGATTTTTTTTGCATCCCGGTTTGCGACCAGGAAACGAAGGGTTGCTTCATTCAGCAGGGGCAGGTCGCAGGCGACCACCAGCCAGGCCCTGTTTCTTTGCGATCGCAGGGCAGTGAGAATGCCACCGAACGGCCCCATATCCAGGAAACTGTCGGGCAAGGCCCTGTACCCGGTTTCAATATCTTTTTCCTGTTCAGGACGACAGGAAATAAATGTCTCTGCACAAAAGCTGTTCAGCAGATCGGCTGCATAATAACGTTGCGCTTTACCGTGCCATTGCATCAGGTCTTTGGCGATGCCCATCCGTTTGCTTTTGCCGCCCGCAAGCACCAGCCCGTTTATTAAAGGCGTTGTGTTATTCTTTGTTGAAATCATTTTTCCCGCCGGTTTTTTTCACGAGCCTGACTTCTTTGATCACGATATCATGGCTCAGTGCCTTGCACATATCATAGATGGTGAGCGCGGCTACAGAAGCGCCGGTGAGGGCTTC
>JAKPBL010000395.1 GCA_029778965.1 Bacteroidota bacterium | reverse complement strand
CGGAAAGAGTTGTCTGATAAAGCAGCGCAGGAAACCTATATCCGCACGCTGGCCAGCGAAATTCCCGTAACCAGGAACTAAATCATTTTCAAATCACCCCATGTCACAACGCGTAGCGCACCGGTATTCGAAAGCCCTGATGGATCTGGCCATTGAACGTGGCCGGGTAGACGCCATCAAGGCCGATCTCGACGGCATTCGCAAAGCCAATACGCCCGAGCTGCAGCGCTTTTTGCTGAGCCCGGTAATACAGCACGAAAAGAAGATACAGGTATTCGAGGCCATTTTTGGTGGCAAGATATTGCCGGAAACAGATGCCTTTTTCAAGCTGTTGTTTCACAAGGGCCGGGAGATTTCCATCAATGCCATTCTCGATGCTTTCGACGAGTTGTATCGCCGGCAAAAGGGTATCGAGATCGTACACCTTACTACGGCCATCCCCGCTTCAGACGAGATCCGCCAGCAGGTATTGCAGCAACTGGGCCGTATGCAACGGTACCAGGGCAAAACGATCCAGCTTCATGAAAAAGTGAATGAATCCCTTCTCGGCGGGTTTGTGTTGCAGATGGGTGATGATCTCTTTGATGCAAGCATTATCCGCGACCTGAAAGACATCCGCAAACAGTTTGTAGAGAACCTCTACATCCAGCAAATCGATTAATAAAACGACAACGCATAAATAACCGATCATGGTAGACATTAAGCCAGACGAAATATCAGCGATACTGCGCCAGCAGTTGAGCAATTTCAACAGTTCGGCCGAACTGGAAGAAGTGGGAACAGTATTGCAGGTGGGGGATGGTATCGCCCGCGTGTACGGCCTCAGCAATGTACGCGCCGGTGAACTGGTTGAATTCGGCAATGGCGTGAAAGCCATCGCCCTGAACCTTGAAGAAGACAACGTGGGTGTGGTATTGATGGGTGATTCTTCCGAGATCAAAGAAGGAGACAAAGTGCGCCGCACCGGTAACATCGCCTCTATTAAAGTGGGCGAGGGGCTGGTAGGCCGTGTGATCAATATGCTGGGTGAACCGATCGACGGTAAGGGCCCCATCAAAGGCGAGCTGTATGAAATGCCCCTGGAGCGCAAGGCGCCGGGTGTTATCTTCCGCGAACCGGTAAAAGAGCCGCTGCAAACCGGTATCAAATCGATCGATGCGATGATCCCGATTGGCCGCGGCCAGCGCGAGTTGATCATTGGCGACCGCCAGACCGGTAAAACCGCCATCGCGATCGACACCATCATCAACCAGAAAGAATTTTTCAAAGCCGGCAAGCCGGTATATTGTATCTATGTGGCGATCGGCCAGAAAGCATCTACCATTGCCGGTGTGATGAAGACCCTGGAAGAGAACGGTGCGATGGAATACACGACCATCGTAGCTGCCTCTGCCGCCGATCCTGCTCCGCAACAGTTCTACGCACCGTTCGCCGGCGCCGCTATCGGTGAATATTTCCGTGATACCGGCCGCCCCGCGCTGATCATCTATGATGACCTGTCGAAGCAGGCCGTGGCTTACCGGGAAGTGTCGCTGTTGCTGCGTCGTCCGCCGGGCCGCGAAGCTTATCCGGGTGACGTATTCTACCTGCACAGCCGTTTGCTGGAGCGCGCCGCCAAGGTGATCGCGAAAGACGAAGTGGCCAAGAACATGAACGACCTGCCGGCCAGCATCAAGCACCTGGTAAAAGGTGGTGGCTCGCTGACCGCCCTGCCGATCATTGAAACGCAGGCGGGCGATGTATCGGCCTATATTCCCACCAACGTGATCTCGATTACCGACGGACAGATATTCCTGGAAGGCAACCTGTTCAATGCAGGTATTCGCCCGGCGATCAACGTAGGTATCTCCGTAAGCCGCGTGGGTGGTAACGCGCAGATCAAATCGATGAAAAAAGTAGCAGGTACCCTGAAGCTCGACCAGGCCCTGTACCGCGAACTGGAGGCTTTCTCCAAGTTCGGTGGCGACCTCGATGCGGCTACCAAGCTGGTGATCGACAAGGGTGCGCGTAACGTGGAGATATTGAAGCAACCCCAGTTCTCGCCCTTCCCGGTAGAAAAGCAGGTAGCGATCATTTACCTCGGTACGCAGGGCCTGCTGCGCGATGTGCCGGTGAACAAGGTAAAAGAGTTCGAAGAGCAGTTCCTGATCGAAATGGAAAACAAGCTGCCTCATGTGCTCGCCGAGTTCAAAAAGGGCAACCTGCCCGAAGATGGTATCAAGGCCATGACCGACCTGGTGAAGAACCTGGTAGGGCAGTACAAAGCATAAATAAACAGTTTTATAGTGCACGAGCCGCCGGTATTACCGGCGGCTTTTTTGCGCGCCATCCGTTTTACCGTAGGGATGGGTGAAGGTCAGCGAATCCCTGCCGCTCATCCCCGCCTGCGGCCATTGGTCAAAATGAAATTCTCAAGATTTCCTATAATTAAATGATAATCAATTAAATAGTCATTGCCTTGTATTGCTCAATATAAGTAACATGAAAAAACATGGTACTTTATGATGCATAGTACTGTTTTTTGTCTTATCTTTGACTTGTCAAACAAAAACAACCACTATTTAAAACAGACAATCATGAAAACCTCATCCCTCGTATTGCTCCCCGTTATTTCAGACAGCGACCTGAAAGTATTGAGCCATGTAGTAAATGAGACCATTGCCATCGGCGCAGACGGCCCGGCCTTCAAAAACTTCAAAGCCGTGGATTTGTGGAAAATCCAACAGCAGCGGAGGTCAGCCGTTAACCGGAGAAAGTTCAGCGGAAGCATCCGGTTCATTTAACGGTCCGCAACGTTCGTTCAACGTTAAATAACAGCCAATGATCTAAATCATTGTAATAGTAGCCGTATATGTCGGAACTTTGCGGCGACAAATTCAAAAACTATTTAAAACAACCGTTATGAAAAACGACATCAACATCAGCAACCTGTTTCAGCCTATTGGTAAAGAAAGCCTGAAAGCATTAACTGCCGAGGTAAAAGAAACAGTGGCTGAAATCAGCAACAGCCGCCCCTTCAAAGCTGTTGATCTCTGGAAAATTCAGTCCGCCAACCGCAAGCTGGCTACCCGTCGCCGCGAGATCGGCGCTTAATCCTGCCCAACGATTGCTGTCATCGTAATATGAAGGGCTATTTTAATCACAATACCTGTGCATTAAAATAGCCCAGCCGGAAGGGGGAAAAATCCATTCGTCGAAAACTGGCAGCGCCCTCTTGCATTTTTGAAAGCCGCTTACCATCTTTGTTGGGTCATCACGACAATCGCCCAATACCTCCTGATCGCCACTTTCCAATCCTGTTTCACTTTTTCTGATTCCTAAGAATTACTGGTTGATTCCAATATCTATAGTTCGTTTTCACAGTACCCTAACTATAGATCATGAAACAGTACCCCTCTATCAAAGCTATTTTTGTATTTGCTCTTTTAGTATTGACCGGCGCAGCCAGTGCCCAGAACCTGTCGTTCAACGAATACCGCCTGGTAAATGGCGGCGACGGACAAAAAGGCGCTGAATATCGCTTCACCGGTGTGGTAACCAATGCTTTTGGTCAACCGCTTACAGATTGTATTATCCGCATTGAAGATATTTCAGCCGGCGTGGCGCTGAGAAGTATTGATGGGAGTGGCGCAGGAGATAACAGCGCTTTCCAGCCGGTAGTAGAACATATGAACACAACGGGACCCTCGTGGATTGAATTCAGCTTCCGCTTTGTTCAGCACCAGGAGAACCCCTTCCAAAGTACTGCGGCAACGCTTCCCGCCCTGGCAGCTTCGGTATATGGATTGAATGGATTTGACCGGGCGCAGGAATTTGTGGAGTATGACCTGGGCAGCAACAGCCAGGTAGTCTATGAAACCGCCATGAATAATATGATGGTAACCCGCATGGGTACCGCCTTTCATGCCGAGAACAAATGGGGTGTACGCACCGCGGGTAACAGCAGCATGGAAAAAATGAGCCTTCTGAACCAACAAGTGTCTGGTTTCAGGGTAAAGGTAGGCATCAACCGCAAGAACCAGACCTGGACCGGCGTAAGTACCTATAACCTGGAGCTCAGCCACAATAACGAAATGCTGGCGGCTGCTTACGGAATGCAGGGTAACCTGGCTTCCCTGGCAGGTTATAAGGTAGATGGAAAGAAAGAAACAAGTTTTAAAGGAGAGCGTGTTGAAATGGGTAGCTCCGCCCGTCAGTTCACAGAAAACCTGAAGCTGGGTCTGCCGGTGAACTGGGTCAGCAAAGAAGTGGTATTCGATATCTACAATGCCGACGGACAGATCGTGCGCACTGTTATCGAACACCGGGCCGCCGGAACGATCGCCCTGGAAATGCAGGATTTGCCCCAAGGCAGCCTGATCATCCGGGCCACCTGCGGAAAAGAATTCGCTATACAGCAGGCCTTTCACATGGCCCAGCTCTAAATATTACTTGGACGGTGCGTGTTGGTCCGCATAAAGATTTATAGTTTTAAAGGGTACGATCAACAAAGGCCTGGCTATTCTTAGCCGGGCCATTTTTTTCTTTATTTGGTTTATATAATAAACTAGTTTATGTTTGCTAAAAGAATCTTCTCATGCGTGTTGTTCTTTTGCTGGTTGTCTGCCTGTGCTGGCAGGCCGTTGTAAATGCCCAGACCCAGGTATCGGGACGGGTTACCGATAAAGCAGGTAAACCGGTACCGGGGGCGAGTGTCGGTATCAAAGACAGCTACGATGGCGCTACCTCCGACAGCACCGGGCATTACCGGTTCACCACCGAAGAAAAAGGAGTGCAGCAGGTGGTTGTTTCCTGCATAGGATACCAGTTATGGGAGCAGCCGCTGACGGTGGAGGGTGCGGCGCTGGTACTCGATATAAAATTAAAAGAGCAGCCCAGCGAGCTGAAAGCAGTTGTGGTAACGGCAGGCAGCTTTGAAGCGAGCGACAGTAAAAGAACCACCGTGCTCAATTCGATCGACGTGGCCACCACCGCCAGCGCCAATGCCGATATTACGGCAGCCATCCGCACGCTGCCCGGCACACAGCAGGTGGGTGAAAAAGAAGGATTGTTTATACGCGGTGGCAGCGGCGAGGAAGCCAAAGTGTTCATCGATGGCACGCTGGTCAATAACTATTTCTATTCGGCAGTGCCGGACATTTCGCAACGGGGGCGGTTTTCTCCTTTTATTTTCAAGGGAACCGTATTCAGCTCGGGCGGTTATTCTGCTTTATACGGCCAGGCCCTGTCGGGTGCGCTGATTTTGGAAACCATCGATTTGCCTGAACGGACCGAGGCCAGCCTGGGTATTTCTTCGGTGGGGCTCAGTGGCGGCTATCAGTACCTGAACAAAAAGAAAACATTCAGCGGCGGCGCTTCTTATGCCTATACCAACCTGCTGCCGTATTTCGCGCTGGTGAAACAGCGGGTGGACTATTTCAAAGTGCCGGCTTACCACGGCGCCGATGCCAACTTCAGGTGGAAGACCAGCAAAACCGGGCTGCTTAAATTTTACGGCACCTTCCAGGCCAACCGGCTGGGGATCCGAACAGCCGATATCGATTCCGCGTCGTTAAAAAATGCGTTCGGGTTGAAAAATCACAACCTGTACGGCAATTTGTCGTGGCGCGAAAAATTGGGCGACGACTGGCATATATACCTCGGCTCTTCTTTCAGCACCAACCGCGATGATATTCAAAACCAGTTACAGAACCGGCAAAACGAGCAGCAGGATATCGACGGATTGCCCTGGAACATAAAAACATTCGACGCGTTGGTCAAAGGCAGCCTGACACAGGTAAAAGCCGTGCTGGAAAGGAAGTTCGGCGGATTGACAGCGTTTCGTTTCGGCGGAGAGTACCAATATTTTCACGACGATCTTTCTTACACTGATACGCTCAACCGGCACAATATCATCAACGACCATTTCAAAGCGGCTTTTGCCGAAGCCGATATCTATGTGACCAACAATCTCGCTGCGAAGATCGGTACGCGGGTGGAGCATTCCTCGCTGCTGGATAAAGCGAACCTGGTGCCGCGCGTATCACTGGCTTATCGCCTGGGAAAACTGGGGCAGGCATCGCTGGCCTACGGCATCTTTTACCAGAAGCCTGAAAAGACCCAGCTCGTCATTGATCCCGGTCTGAGCTATACCCGGGCTTCGCACTATATCGCCAATTTCCAGAAAGTGACCGCGACCCGTACGCTGCGTATAGAAGCCTTTTATAAAAAATACGAAGACCTGGTGAAGACGTATCCGGCATTAAATAATAACGGCTATGGCTATGCGAAAGGAGTGGAGTTGTTCTGGCGCGACAGAAA
This sequence comes from Bacteroidota bacterium, assembly GCA_029778965.1. GTDB lineage: Bacteria > Bacteroidota > Bacteroidia > Chitinophagales > Chitinophagaceae > Flavihumibacter. The sequence goes on along the minus strand of JAKPBL010000395.1, from coordinate 5,820 downwards.
GACGGTCAAGTATGTCGACTACTGGGTTTCCTATTCTTTTCTCGATACCAAAAGGGATTACCTGAACTATCCCTATTCGCTCACACCGAATTTCGCCGCAAAGCATACGGCTTCGCTGGTGGTGAAGCGGTTCATCACCAATTGGAAAACCCAGGTCAATGCTTCCTATTCATTTGCCACGGGCCGCCCCTATTACGGGTTCCGTTATAATGCCGGCGCTTCCAAATATGAAGTGTTCGACCAGGGCGATACGCCGCCTTACAATAATCTTAGCCTCAGTATAAATTATTTGCCCAATATCGGGAAACAGAACAGCAAAACATTCGTGGTATGGGTATTGTCGGTGAACAACGTGCTGAACCAGCAGCAACTGTATAACTACAATTACTCGTACAACGGCCTGATCAGGCAACCTGTTCGGCCGCCGGCCAACCAGTTCTTCTTTATCGGCTGTTTCTTCAGCTTCGGGGTTGACCGTTCGCAAGACATTATCAACAGTAATCTTTAAATCACCATAAAACCATCAAACATGAAAAAGTCGCTATTATTAATTGCCGTTGTTCTGCTCACCGTTGGCAGCTTTGCGCAATCGGCAAAGTACAGCACCGCCATGAAAACGCAGATCGACCAACTGGCAGCCGCTTTCGGCAACAATGGATTTCCTGCGCTGGCCAACAACTTCGAGCGCATCGGCGATGCCGAAAAAACCCAGTGGCTGCCTTATTATTATGCCGCGTATGCAACGGTGATGAGCGCGCTTATAGAACAAAACCATTCGAAGACCGATGCCATTGCCGACAAAGCCGAGGCGCTGATCGGCAAGGCCGAAAGCCTGGCCGGCGCCCCCAACAGTGAGTTGTATGTGATAAAGAGCATGATCGCCACCGCGCATCTGCAGGTTGATCCGCAGAATCGCTGGATGCAATACGGACAGGTATCGGCCGATAATATTGAAAAGGCAAAGCAGGCCGACCCCACCAATCCACGGCCGGTTTACCTGGAAGGGCAGTCGAAGTTTTTCACTCCCGAAGCTTTTGGCGGCGGAAAAGCGGTGGCAAAACCGATATTTGAGAAAGCGTTGACGATGTTCTCCGATTTCAAACCGGCGGGCGAATTGTATCCTACCTGGGGCAAGGAAAGTACCGAGTATTTTCTTTCACAATGTAAATAGCCTACACTATATGGAAGATATGCAACAACGGCTTGACCTGATCGAATCGATGATCAGGAAAGCCCGGAATAATTTCTCCGAAAACGGTCATCTCTATATTGTATGGGGCTGGGTGATCTTTGCCTGCTGTCTTGTGCAATATTTCGCTGGTTCGTTGATGGGATATAAACAAGCTTACCTGGTATGGATGGCATGCTGGGCGGTTGTTCCCTATATGATCTGGTACATCCGCCGGCAGAAAAAACGGGAAAAAGTGCGCACGTACACCGATGAGATCATGAATACCGTGTGGGTGACCTTTGGTATCAGTGCTTTCCTGCTCGTTTGTGTGTTGGGGCTGGCCCTTGGACCAGACATGTATAAGATTGTCCTTCCCCTTTATCTTTGCCTGTATGGTATCCCGACTTTTTTATGTGGTGTTATACTGCGCTTTCGACCGCTGGTGGCAGGCGGCATTGCCTGCTGGATATTGTCGCTGGCAAGTGTATTTACGCCCGTTCGTGAACAGGTTTTGCTCATTGCACTTGCGATGATAGCTGCATGGTTGCTGCCGGGTTACCAACTGCGATCGAGGTATAGAAAAGAAACGGCGCATGTTTAAAGACCTCGACCCCATATTACATACGCCCCTGCGGCTGGCGATTGTATCGCTGCTGATCAGTGTGAAAGAGGCCGAGTTCACTTTCCTCAAAGAAAAAACCAACGCCACGGCCGGTAACCTGAGTGTGCAGATCAATAAACTGAAAGATGCCGGATACATCGGCGTGATCAAACAGTTCCGGGATAATTATCCGCAGACGCTCTGTTCGATCACGCCGAAGGGCATTAAAGCCTTTGAAGAATATGTGCGAAACCTACAGTCGTACCTGCAGGCAGGAAAATAATTATTCCTTGATCAGGCGCACTTTCATCGCCTCTTTGCTGTTGACGCGGATCTCCAGCCAGTAGATTCCTTTCTCAAGCTGGCTGGTGCCGGTCAGTCCAAGCACCTGCTTACCAGCGCCCAGCTTCCCTTTCCTGGTCATGATCTGCTTGCCGGCATCGTTGGTCAACTCAGCGACCATGTAGCTTTCTTCTGCCAGTTCGAGCTGAAAATGGATATCATTTTTTTCGGGATCGGGGAAAACCGATACACAATCAACCGAACCATTGCGAGCCACGCGAATCAGCATGGGCTTGGTGTAAGAAAAGCCGGCTTCAGCACTACGCCAGCCTATGCGATAATACACATCGCGCAGTTTCATTGCTTTGGCAGGCAGGTGATCGGTATAAGAAAAATGACCGGCTTCACTGGCTGCGCTGCCGTCGAGGCTTTCGAAATGCTCGCCGTCCAGGCTGCGCTGCACCACGTAATTGCGGCCTGCTTCGGTGCTGGCGGCCCAGTCGATATTAACCTTGTTTTTTACGAATACAGCCGAGATGGTTTTGATGCCGGAGTTCGCCGGACCATAATTAAAAGCGGCATCTTCAGGAAAAGAAAAATGTTCAATGTTCACTGATGCTTGTTGCGCATTCGATTTGGAAGCAAAAGACATCAGCAGGGCGAGACACAATACAACGATTACATACCGTTTCATAGTAAGTACTTTTTGTGGATGATTACGGAATCGGGTCAGTTTAACTGGTTCCGTTCAGAGGATATGAAACAGTGGGGAACGAAAAGGAAAACGCGTATTCGTAGGTATTGTAACGCCAAGATAAGGCGGCCGCCTGATATTTGCAACAGCCCGGCCACCAATTTATTGTGTAACCGGCGGAAAATAGTAAAAAAACATTTTCCCGGTCGTATCTCTACGATCTTTTCGGGCTATTCGAGGTCGATTTTCTCGTCGACGGCATTGGCCATGATCCGGTTGCTCACTTTCTTGATGGGGTTGCGGCGGTTGCCGGCAAATTCCTCGCGTGCGCGGATAATGTCGATACAGGTGAAAATAGCGCCGAGCAGCGAGCTTTCATCGGCCCGGTTTTTCCCTGCAATATCGAACGCGGTGCCGTGGTCGGGGGATGTTCTGATCACCGGTAAACCGGCGGTATAATTCGCGCTGTTGCCCTGTGCGAGCGATTTGAAAGGGATCAGTCCCTGGTCGTGGTACATGGCCAGTACGGCGTCGAACCGTTCGTGGTAACCGCGGGCGAAAAAAGCATCTGCCGGGAAAGGACCCTGCACAATGCTGTTGCCCTGCTGCTTGAATTCTTTGATGGCCGGCCGGATGATCTCCTCCTCTTCGGTGCCGATCAGCCCCTCGTCGCCTGCATGGGGGTTGAGCCCCAGCACGGCGATCTTCGGTTTTTCGACCCCGAAATCTTTCCGCAGGCTGTCTTCCACCAGCCGCAGCTTGGCCAGGATATTCGCCTTGGTAACATAAGGTGCAATGGCCGACACCGGCACGTGCTCGGTAAGCAGCGCCACGCGCATATTTTCGGCTACCATGAACATCAGCACCTCCCGCGCACCGAACACCGCCTGGAAAAAAGGTGTATGACCGGTATAGGGAAAAGTTTCGCCGTGGGTATTTTTTTTATGGATAGGCGCGGTGACCAGTCCGTGGATATGCCCGTCTTTCAACGCCTGGGTAGCGATGGTCAGGGAAAGAAGCCCGTATTTGCCGCCGGTATCGGTCAGTTGCCCGGGCTGGATCTGCACATCGTCTTCCCAGCAGTTGAAAATATTTACCTGGCGGTAGTTGAGCCGGTTAAAGTCTTTGATATGCTGGTAATTGAAATTCAGCTCGGGCATCGTTTTGCGGTAGAAGTTGACGGCCTTGTTGGAGGCGAAAACAATGGGCGAGCAAACGTCGAGCAGTTTGCTGTTGGCAACGGTTTTCAGGATGATCTCGAGGCCTATTCCGTTCAGGTCGCCGCAACTGATTCCGATAACCGGTTTATTATTCTCTGCAGGTTGATTCATGGTACAGTAGGTGAAGGGGTAAATTTACGCGTAATTTCGCAGCTTATGTACACGCTGAAAAAATCATTGGGCCAGCATTTTCTGCGCGACGACAGCTATTGCCGCCGGATAGTGGAGGCCTTGCAGGCGCATCCGTTTCAGCGTTTGCTGGAAGTAGGACCGGGCGGGGGTGCGCTGACGAAGCATTTATTGCTTCTGCCGGGGATCGATTTCCGGGCGGTGGAGCTGGATGACGAGAAGGTAGCCCACCTCGAGCAAACCTACCCGGCCATTGCCGGCAAGCTGATCCATCGCAATTTTCTCGACATCGATCCGCCTTTCAGCGAGCCGTTTACCGTGGTGGGCAATTTCCCGTACAATATCTCCACGCAGATCCTTTTTAAGTTACTCGACTGGGGTGCGCAGGTGGAAGCTGTTACCGGCATGTTCCAGAAAGAAGTGGCCGAGCGCGTGGCGGCCCCCCCGGGTAATAAAACCTATGGGGTGATCAGTGTGCTTATACAGGCTTATTATAAGGTAGATTACCTGTTTGATGTGCCCCCCGGCGCTTTTCAGCCGCCGCCCAAGGTGATGAGCGGGGTGATCAGGCTGCTGCCTGTAACGCCGCCGGCCATGAAAAGCAAGGCGGCCTTTCGCCTGCTGGTGAAAACAGCGTTTAACCAACGCCGTAAGACACTCCGGAATGCTGTCAAGCCATTGTTTTTGCCTGAAATACTGGCCGACCCGTTGTTCGATCAGCGGGCGGAAAGATTATCGGTGGCCGATTTTGCGGCGCTTACTTTTAAAATGAACGGATGAAACCAATTGCATTGATTACCGCCAATGTACACCCCTGGCTGATCGAGAAGCTGGAAAGCAGGGGCTGGGAGGTGCTGTACAAGCCGGCGATCAGCTACGAAGAAATGTTACTGCTGCTGCCGGATGTATCGGGGCTGATCATTACCACCCGCCTGCCGGTAAACAAACAAGCCATCGACCTCGCCGCAAAGCTGGAGTGGATAGGGCGGCTGGGCAGCGGCATGGAACTGATCGACGTGGCGTATGCCGAAAGTAAAGGCATTGTTTGTGTGAGTAGTCCCGAGGGAAACCGCAATGCCGTGGCAGAGCATGCGCTCGGCATGTTGCTGTCGCTGCTCAATAAACTGCATAGCAGCGCTGCTGAGGTGCGCGCGGGGTTATGGATCAGGGATGCCAACCGCGGCACCGAGCTTAGCGGTAAAACGGTGGGCATCATCGGTTATGGCAATACGGGCAGCGCTTTTGCGAGACTGTTGGCGCCGTTCGGGGTAACGGTGCTGGCGTACGACAAATACCGGTTCGGGTTTGCCAAAGATTATGTGCGGGAGGCTGCGCCCGAGCAATTGTTCCGTTATGCCGATGTCATCAGCCTGCATTTGCCGCTTACCGACGAAACCCGCCACCTGGCGAATGACCATTTCTTCGGGCAGCTCGAGCGGCAACCGGTTTTCCTGAATACCTGTCGCGGGAAAGTGCACGATACCGGCGCGGTTATACGTGCGCTGGAAAGCGGGCTGATCCGGGCAGCGGCATTGGATGTGTTGGAAAACGAAAAGCCTGCCACGTTTACGCCGCAGGAGAAATCGCAGATCGATTGGTTGTGCAGCCAGCCCAATGTGCTGATCACGCCGCATATCGCCGGCTACAGCCATGAAGCCTACCTCCGGATGGCGCAGGTAGTAATGGAAAAACTGGGGCTGGATAAATAAGCTAAAACTTTGTT
>JAKPBL010000366.1 GCA_029778965.1 Bacteroidota bacterium | reverse complement strand
GTGGCTAATTTCAAGGAAAACCAGATCCGCAAGCTGCACCCCGGCCAGGAGGTGGAGATCAGTCTCGATGCCTACGAGAATATTTCGCTGAAAGGAACCATCGAAAGCCTGAGCGAAGCTACCGGCGCGCGTTTCGCGCTGTTGCCCCCCGATAACGCCAGCGGCAATTTCGTGAAGGTAACGCAGCGGGTGCCTGTCAAGATTGCGATCAACGACGCCGCCAGCTACAAGTCGATTCTCCGCGCCGGCCTCAGCGCTGAAGTGGTTGTACCCGTAAAATAAAAAAATGTCAAGTCCCAAAGGGTTTGCCAAGTTCATCATCGTGCTCACCACGGTAACGGCGGCGGTCATGGAGCTGATCGATACCTCTATCGTGAACGTGGGCCTGAATGAAATGGCGGGAAGTCTCGGTGTCAATATTGAAGACGTAAGCTGGGTAATTACGGCCTATGCCATCGCCAACGTCATCATCATCCCGATGACCGGCTTCCTGGCCGATTATTTCGGCCGTAAGAACTATTATATCGTTTCCATGATCATCTTCACCGTGTCGTCGTACCTGTGCGCCGAATCAACGGGACTGGTGGAGATCATCGTATGGCGTTTTGTACAGGGTATCGGCGGCGGCGCACTGCTGTCTACCTCGCAGGCCATTCTGTTCGATGCCTTTGAACCGAAAGAAAGGCCCATGGCCGCCGGTATGTTCGGTATGGGGCTGGTGCTGGGTCCCACGCTGGGCCCGACGCTGGGCGGGTATCTTATCGATCATTATTCCTGGCCGATGATCTTTACCGTCAATATTCCCGTCGGTATTGTCGCTACCATACTCGCCTATTTTTATGTGGAAAAGAAAGAAGGAGAAGGCAAAAACAAAGCCAATATCCGGATCGACTATATCGGCATTGCGCTTTTGATGGCGGGCATAGGTTGCATGCAATTTGTACTGGAAAGGGGTGAATCGGAAGACTGGTTCAGCAGTAACGCCATCCGCATCTGCGCGGTGATTGCGGTGATCGGCATTGTCGGTTTTATCTGGCACGAGCTCAGTATTAAAGACCCGGTGGTGAACCTTCGTGTAATGGCGCACCGCAGTTATGCGTTTACCACCATTTTCACCTTTGTGGCGGGGCTTGGCCTGTTCACCTCGGTATTTGTGTATCCCGTGCTGGCGCAGCGGGTGCTCGGATATACACCGCTGGAGACCGGCCTCAGCCTGTTGCCGCCTACCCTGGCGGGCGTTATCATGATGCCCATTATCGGCAAGTCGATGAGCAAGGGCGTATCGCCCATACCCTTTCTTATTGTCGGCTTTATTCTTTTTGCCGCATATAGCTGGATGAGTGCGGCTGTACCGCCTGATGCGGGCAAATGGGATTTCTTTCCCGCACTGCTGTTGCGCGCCATAGGTATTTCGATGGCGCAGTTACCGCTGATCAACCAGGCAGTTGCCGGCCTTCAATCCCATGAATATGCGGCGGGCATTTCGCTTAATAATATGATCCGGCAGGTGGGTGGCGCCTTCGGCATCGCCATGGCAAACAATTATATCGCCCAGCGTTATGCGCAGCACCGCATAGACCTGGTGTCGAATGTTTACGACGGTTCGCCGGCCTACATGGAAAGGCTCAATACGATCAGCCAGGGCATTGCCGCCCGCACCGGCGATGTGGCTGGCGCCACGGTCAAGGCCCAGAAGGTGATCGATCTGGCCGTTGACAAGCAATCGTATTACCTGGCGTATCTCGATACTTTTCACCTGGTCGGCATTTTTTTCCTGGCGGTATTGCCGCTGGTATTCTTCCTGAGAACGAAAAAGAAAGCGCCGGCCGATGAAAAAGCCGTCAGGGAAGCGCTTGAGGCTGCACACTAACGTTGAACATTAACTGAAATAATATGAAACTGATTGTATATGGTTTGCTGTTTATAACCGCGTTGAATGCTTCGGCGCAGGACAGCCTGACGCTGAAAGACGGCCAGTTGAAAAAGCTGATCGCCCAGGCCGTGGTTAATTACCCGAAGATCAAAGAGCTGGAGATCCAGCTTGGCGCGAACGACGTGCAGGACGAGCTGATCAAAACCAATTACCGGCCCACCGTTACCGGCGACGGGTCGGTAGCGTTGATGGCGCCCGTGCCGAGCTTTAATTTCAACGGGCAGAAACTGCAGTTTGCCCCTTACGACAATTATAATTTCTCCGTCAGCCTGCACCAGGTCATTGCCGACTTCGGCAAAACCCGGAGCCAGTTGATGGTTAGCCAGGCGAATAAGAAGCTGCAGCGCAGCGCGATTGACCTGAACAGGAATGCCATTGCTTATCAAACGGCGCAATCCTATTTCGCGATCCTGTTTCTCGATAAGGCCATCCAGGTGCAGCAGGACCAGATCAGGGTGCTGCAGGAAAATGAAAGGCTGATCCAGGCAAAGCTGAAAAACGGCGATGCCCTTGAATACGACCTGCTCACCACCCAGGTGCGTATCGCGAATGCGCAGAACACCCTCAAAGACCTGGGCTCGCAGCAGGAACAGCAGTACATCCTGTTGAAATTATTTACAGGCAACGACCAGCACGGCCAGGTACAGCCTACCGATAACAATGACTTCGACCTGGTGGAGCATATCGGCAATGCGCTTGCTGGCAGTATGGAAGCAGAACAGATCAACCGGCAGCTCGACCTGCTGCAGGTGCAGAATGCTTCCATCAGGTACAATTATAAACCCAGTATTTTCGGCTCGTTAAGCGGTGGCGTTAAAAACGGGTACCAACCCCTTATTACGCAATGGCGCCCCAATGCAATGGCCAGCGTAGGGCTGAGCGTGCCCATTTACAGTGGCGGCCGCCAGAAGCTGCAGGCAAAACTGGGACAGGTGGGCATCGATGCAGCCAAACAATCGTTGAATACCCTCGAGAAAAGTATCGGCAAGGAGCTGGAGCGCGTTAACGAGCACTTTCATACGCTGGAAGCGAAATCAGCCAACCAGGACCTGCTGGTAACGCAGGCCGAACGGGCGTATCAACTGGCGCAGGTGCGCTTCAAGGAGGGATTGATCACCAGCGTAGAACTGATCACCTTGCAAAATGCGGTGGAAGCGGCCAAATTGCAGCAGGTGCAGTTAAAATACGAGATGCAGCTCGATCGCATGGAAACGCATAAAATTGCCGGGCATAAAATTTGGTAGCTTACCGTATGCGTTTCCAATCGATATACCCCT
>JAKPBL010000355.1 GCA_029778965.1 Bacteroidota bacterium | reverse complement strand
CCGGGTGCGTGGGATTGCGCGTCTGGATCAGCACCAGCCCCTGCGCGCCTTTTCTTCCCGCCCGGCCGCTCACCTGCTCCATCAACTGAAAAGCCCGCTCATTTACCCTGAAATCGGCAAAGCCCAAAATAGCATCGGCATCGAGAATGCCTACCAGCGCCACATGATCGAAATCAAGTCCCTTGACCACCATCTGGGTGCCCACCAGTATGTCGATACGCCGCTGCTCGAAAAGCTGGATCAGGGCATCGTGCGCATGTTTTCCTTTCACCGAGTCCATATCCATGCGGGCAACTTTCGCCTGCGGAAAAGCTTCCACCAGCGATTCTTCAATGCGCTCGGTGCCGAAATTCTGTTGTGCAAAATCGTGGTTGCCGCATTGCTCGCAGATGATCACCGGCGGGTACACCGTTCCGCAATAATGGCAAACCAGCTTGTTGTGCAGTTTGTGGAAAGTGAGCGATACATCGCATTGCTTGCAGTGGGGTATCCAGCCGCAACTCTGGCAAACCTGGTAAGGCGAATAACCACGCCGGTTCTGGAAAAGGATCACTTGCTTGTTTTGGGCAATGGTGTGGCCGATGGCCTCAGCCAGCGGCGGCGACAGGATCATTTTCGACTTATCGCCCTGTCGCATGTGAGTGGTATCGACCAGTTGGATGACCGGCAGTTCTACCTGGCTGTATCTTTCCAGCAACTGCACAAAACCGTATTTGCCGGTCTTGTGGTTGTGATAAGATTCCAGGGAGGGAGTGGCTGAACCCAACACCGTTTTTGCATCAAAAAGAGAGGCCAGGTAAATAGCTGCATCCCGCCCGTGGTAACGTGGCGCAGGGTCCTGCTGCTTAAACGAGGCATCATGTTCTTCGTCGCAGATGACCAGTCCCAGGTTATTAAAAGGCAGGAATACCGATGAGCGGGCGCCCAGCACAATGCGCGCTTCGCCGGTTTTTACCTTGTTCCACAACTCAACCCTTTCATTGGCGTTGAACTTCGAATGATAGATAACGATCGATCCGCCGAAATGCTGCTGCAGCCTTCGGATAACCTGTGCCGTTAGTGCGATCTCCGGCAGCATATACAATACCTGCCTGCCGGCGCGGATCGTTTCTTCCATGAGCCGCATGTAAAGAAGGGTTTTACCGCTGGAAGTAACGCCATGCAGAAGGCAGACAGGTCTTTCCTGCAGTTGCTCCCTGACCGACTGCAAGGCTTTTTCCTGGGCCGGCGATAAGGTAAAATGGAGGTCGATGCTGCCGCCGCCTGCTTTCAGCCGGTCGACCTTTCTCTTGTCGGCTATAAGGATGTTTTTCTGCACCAGCGCCTTCAATTGCTCTGCACTGGCGCCCGACTTGGCAAGCAGGTTGCTTTGGGTCACTTCGCCTTCCGTTTTTACCAGGTGCAGAAAAGCCAGTAAGAGCTCCATCTGTTTGGGTGCTTTTTTGTCGCCCCATTCGTTCAGTAATTTTTCGAGCGCCTCTTCCTGCGCATACTGCGGATGCAGTTGGATATACGTTTCCTTCTTCTCTTTATAGGTATGCCGCAGTTCTTCCCATACCAGGCAAACGCCTTTTTCGATCAGGCGTTTGATTACAGGATATACGTGCGACGCCTCCAGCAACTGCTGGATTTCGGTAAGCCGCAATTCCTTCCTGATCAGCAGCGCTTCGGCGATCAGGAATTCTTCGTTATCGAGCTGGCTGAAGTCATCGCCGGCCGCGTCGTTGTATAACAGCACTGTTTCACTGCTCAGTTTGAAATGCGTAGGCAGGGCCGCCTGCATCACCTCGCCTTCGCTGCACAGGTAGTAGTTGGCCATCCATTCCCAGAAAGCCAGTTGGGTGTCGTGTAAAATGGGCTGGTCGTCGAGCAGGTTCAATATATCTTTAGGCTCGAACGAGGGCTGGTTGCTATGCACGGCCTTGATGATGCCGGCATATTTTTTATTGCGGCCAAATACCACTTCAGCCCGTATGCCCGGGCGGGCTGCCGCCTGTAAATGAACGGGCACTTTCCAGGTGAAGTTCCGGGGAAGGGCCAGCGGGATCAGTATCTCTGCATATAGAACCGGGTCAGCCATGGCGCAGTTCAACCAGTTTTTTTTCCATCATTGCATACACATCTGCCTTGAGCCGGGCGATTTCTTTATCGCCATAACCGCTCACGGGCACCAAGGGTAAATATACGGCCCGGCAGGTACCCGGCGTCAGTGAAAACACGGTTTTATAATGCATTCTTTTCACGGTATCGGGAAATACAAGCGGTTGCAGGGGCGTCTGGGTTTCGAGCGCAATACGGAAAGCGCCATCGTAAAAATCTTTCAACGGCTGCCCGGTAGTATTGAAGGTGCCTTCGGGAAAAATAAAGATCGATATGCCTTTTGACAATACGGCTTTCAGCGTGGCTACCGATTTGGCCCGTTGCCCCGCGCTTTTCCGGTCGACCATTACCACCGCGTGCCGGTACACGAACCCAAATACGGGCACTTTCGACAACTCCTCTTTTCCCAGGATACGCACCGGCTCACGGATCACTTTCACGATCATGGGGATGTCCATATAAGAAATGTGGTTGGCCACGAAAATGCATGGCCTTTGCTCGGCCTCGCCCGCAATATGCGACACTTTTACGCGGATGCCCAGCAGGAACAGCCAGCAATCGGCCCAGAACCCGCAAACGGCATAAAGCATATTGCCTCCCTTTATCCTGCCGAACAGCGACGCCACAAAGAAAGCAGGCAGCAGCAGCAGCAGCAATGCGCAAAAGAGTATGATGCCATAGAGGCTGTACAGGATTCTGATCATCAATTACAGTTACAGGTAAAATCGTGGTCGAGGTCGATACAGGTGATCACCTTCGTAACGTCGCCGCACTGGCCGAATACAATGCGAAGGTGCTGGTTGTCGCTTTTGGAATAGCCTTCCAGCGCATAGCTGGGGCAGGGCCTGTCAGCGGGATCGGATTTACCCTTATTCAGTCGTCCGTTTTCGAGAATGTCTTTCACTTCGGCTTCCGTTACCTGGCGACAGTCCATCCGGCAACGGGCATGTTTGGTATATACCAGTGCTGTAGGGCGACGGTTCAGTACGCCGTCGTCAACCCTCCCCGCCCCTGTTTGCGGACTACGTACATAGAAAAAGGCACCCAATGCCAAAGCTATGATAACCAAGGTGATCCAGTTGAAACCCCGAGGTCGTTGCGGGCTCGTTCGCATGGCCAAATCTACGTATCTTTGCGCCCCTATGGCTGAAAAAAGATCAGTGGCATTCCATACGCTGGGCTGCAAGCTCAACTTCTCGGAAACCTCCGCGATCAGCCGTTTATTGGAGAACGAAGGGTTTGAAAAAAAAGAATTTGACGAACAGGCCGATGTGTATGTGATCAATACCTGTTCGGTCACCGACAACGCCGATAAAGAATGCCGGCAACTGGTGCGCCGCATCCAACGCCGTAGCCCGCAAAGCATGGTGGTGATCACCGGCTGTTATGCGCAGTTGAAGCCGACCGAGATTGCCAGTATTCCCGGGGTGGACCTGGTACTGGGAGCCGCCGAAAAGTTCAACATCGCTGAACACCTTTCGCAACTGACCAAAACCGACAGCGCCCGCATTTGCAGCTGCGATATCGAAGAGGTGAGCGGGTTTAACGCCTCGTGGTCGGTGAACGACCGTACCCGCACTTTCCTGAAAGTACAGGATGGCTGCGATTACAACTGCTCTTTCTGTACCATCCCGATGGCACGGGGAAAGAGCCGCAGCGACAGCATCAGCAATGTGCTCGGGCATGCCCGCGACCTGGCCGCCGGCGGGGTGAAGGAGATCGTGCTGACGGGCGTAAACCTGGGTGATTTCGGCAAAGGGCCGTCCGGAGAAAAAAAACACGCCGAGAACTTTTATGACCTGGTGCGCGCGCTCGACGAGGTGGATGGTATTGAACGGTACCGGATATCATCCATCGAGCCCAACCTGCTTACCAATGATATCATCGCGTTTGTAGCGAACAGCCGCCGTTTTATGCCGCATTTTCATATACCCCTGCAAAGCGGCAGCAACGCAATCCTTTCGCTCATGCGTCGCCGTTATAAGCGGGAGCTGTATGCCGACCGTGTGCAATTGATCAAAACCCTGATGCCACATGCAGGTATCGGGGTGGATGTTAT
>JAKPBL010000331.1 GCA_029778965.1 Bacteroidota bacterium | reverse complement strand
GAGAGGCTGGCCGCATATTGGGGTTATAACCCAGTCGGAGATGGCTGAATTCCACTTTTATCGTATCGTTCCTGTAACCCTGATGTGAAAACATGACATGGTCGTTCTCGTCGGCCTCGATGTGATAGGCGCCCTTTGAATTGGCGACCGCGCCTTTTCCCTTGGTGAGGTTCCAGATGTTGACGCCCGGCAGCAGCGAGTCGGTAAGCTTATCGTATGCAGCGCCTTTCAGGGTGTTTTGGGAAAAAACGCCCGACCCCCCAGCCAGCAGCACTAAACAAGCCAGAACTGATTTCCAGGTCCCGGATGTCGTTTTCTGTCTATTGTTCTTTTCTGCCGGCATAAACGACCGATTTTGAGCGGGCGGCCTGCAATGTAAAAAAGGCAGCTCAATTTTTTTGTTAATTACCGCAGGCCGGTAGAAAAAGATATTTATTGCATCATAAAGGAAACGGCCGGCGGGGCATTGGGATTCAGGCAGGGGAATACGGGCTCAGGCAACAGCCTGTCGGTATACATGTTGTTGAGATAGGAATCACCGTAGATGCGCATCCACAACCTGGAACCCGCGGGAATGGTATCGAGAAAACTCATCTTCACCCATTGTCCCAGGGGTGATCTGTCGATGGGGAATGCAGGCAGGAGCCAGTCGTAATGACTTGATGACACCATCGAATCTTTCCCCAGGAAAACCCGGTAATACCGCGGGGTTTGATTGGTGGTGGGAACGGGGGTTATGCTAAGGTTGAATATTATCGCCCCTCCTGGTGCGCCATGGGCGGAAAATTGCGTAACGACAGTGGTGCTCAACCGGGTAATTGAAAGCGGCGTCAGTTGCTGAGGAATATCGACAGAGTCGGGGTGTGTATTTACGGAGATGCCAAACCGTTTAAAGGTGCCATAGCCGTTTTTGGCAACGGTAATAATGTACCGGCCACTATCAAGCCCCCTGAAGCGGTATGCCCCGGTTCCATCTGTCTGCGTAGTTTGGTCAACCGTGTCGTTGCTGATGTTGACGCTAATGCCTCCCGGACCTTCGGGAGAAGGATGACCAAATTCGTCGAAGCTGCTAACGGTACCCGCCAGGTCACGGGCAAGGGTGCGTTTTGCATCGTTGCCTGGCCTGGAACAGGCGATAAAAAAGAAAATCACAGTGACAGCGGTCAGCAATCGCATACGTCAGGTTTTTGGCTGCTAGGCTGCCGACAAGATAACAGGTATTTCTTGCAATGTCAATATCGCCTGCCGGTCAGGATTTATTTCTTACCGCTGCTTCCTTACCTTCCTCCGCATCTTTTTTTGCGTTCTTTTCGGTCTGCTCTTTGACCGACTGCACTACTGACGATACCGGTCCTTCCATATGTTCCTGGGGATCAGTAGTATGCTTTGTCTTCGGGTCTGGCTGAATCGCCGGTTTGTCTTTCTTTTTCATAACGGTCTTTTTTACCGTTATACAAAATCCGGGCCCGGAAAAAATGCTAGATTGTGGTATCCGTGCGGAAGTAGCTCACCTGGTAGAGCGACAGCTTCCCAAGCTGTAGGCAGCGGGTTCGAGTCCCGTCTTCCGCTCTATTTTTCTATCAACCTTTTGTACAACACATTGGCAGATTGCTGCAATAATTCCACAAACTCACCCTTCGAAACAGGGTCGCAGCCATTCGTGATCAGCACCAATCCCCATTTTTCTGAAGGGTGAAAGAACATATTGCTGTAGAGACCATAGGCCGAACCGGTATGCCCCACCAGTGTCTTCCCGGGAATATAGTTGTCGGTTGTCCACAGTGCGAAGCCATAGTTCAGTTCGGCCGATTGCGGCGTTTGCATATCGCGCGCGCTTTGTTCGCTGATGATGCGTACGCCATGGCTTTCTCCGTAATCCATGTGCATGGTCATATAACGGGCAAGGTCACCCGCAGATATCTTCATGCCGCCGGTGGGCGAGAAAACGGGTGTGCTGTATCCCATTACATAATTGCTGATGATGGCGCGGCGCGGGTTATAGGCGCTGTCTGCAAGCGTGAATCCCGTGGCAGGCTCATATTCGTAGAGGGAAGCAAACCGGCTGGAATCGAGGCCGTCGACCCAGTAGCCGCCATATAAGCCCAATGGCTCCAATACATGATGTTGCACATAGCGGTCGAACCGCTCTCCGCTGGTTTTCTCAATGATGGTGCCGATCATATTGTAATTCAGGTTGCAGTACCGGTATCCTTTACCGGGTGCATAATCGTTGTAACAACTGTCGGCATGCGGGTTTTTGGCCGGGTTGATGGCGTCGAGGGTGAAATAGCCCTGGCTGTCGTTGATGCTCGATGTGTGCGAGAGGCACATGCGCAGCGTGATGGGAATGTCTGGATATTTTGGATTCCTGACGGTAAAGCCCATCAGGGTAGACATATCATCGTCGAGGTGCAGCTTTCCCGCTTCCACCAGTTGCATAATACTGGTGGCCGAAAAAGATTTTGATATCGACGCGATGCGAAAGATATTGCCGGTGCGCAATTTCTCTGCGGTTTGCAGGTTCTTTTTCCCGAACGATTTTACATAGACCACCTCATTGTCTTTTACCACAGCAACGGCTAAGCCCACTGCTTTGTATTCTTTCATGATATGCCTGATCTTCTTTGCCAGGCCCGCCCGTTGGGCATTTGCCGAACAGTAGACAAGCACCAGCAGCAGGCAGAATAGAAACGATGATGATCTCATGGCAGTTATGATTTATTGCTAAAATACGCCAATGGTGGAATGTACCGGGCTGTTAAGGGTGTTTTTCCCATTGTTTACAGGTCCGGTATTCGGTTTATTTGCCTTGGATCTGCCAATTAAAACAACATGCCGGCCGACTTGTGCATACAACTAGAGGCAACCAACGGACGCCAGGTGAGTGAGCTTTCTTTTGCCGGCGCCGCTGGCGCCGCTCCCGCTGCCGAACAGCAGTTCGTGGTCAGATTCCAGGAGACGATTCATTTCCTGTTACAAATGCGTTGCGAAAATATACAGGTACGTATTTTAGTGGAAGCGGCTGATCCTGAATACCTGGTATTCCAACTGAATAAAAAACTGCATCGCGTGGAAGACGCCGCCAGCACCCGGCTCAGCATCAGGGAAGTGGAGATACTGGGACTGATCATGCAGGGATATACCACTCAATATATTGCCGACACACTTTTTTTGAGCTATGAAACGGTGAAGACACATCGGAAAAACATACTCCACAAAAGTGGTATGCCCAATACCGCCGCATTGATCAGCTATTACACGCAATCTTTCTCCGACAAATAATTACCCCTTAAGGGTGATTGCCCGCGCCTTTGTGATCAGGTAGCTTTGACTACACCGCAAATTTTACCTCATGTCATACAATGCAGCCACCGCGTCTTCTTCTTTAACAGCCTTCGAAACACCTTTTTCCGATACGGGTTTGGTGCGGGAATCTTCCGAATGGAACGAAACCACCCCTGCCGTGCCCGACCTGGAAAGCCCGTTCAGTTTCGAGTTTGAAGCGGGAGACAGCGCACAACCGGTACACGCCACGGATTTTGTACAACTGCTGGCTGAAATGGAAAGTCCGGCATTCCGCCAAAGTCTTTACGACATGGCGGCAGAGATGGAAGAAAGCTGGTCGGCAAGGATATCGAATGAAACAGCCATGGGTGAGCGCTTTGAGCCTTTTGCCCGGCAGGAAGCATTTACATACCTGTCGCCTGTACTGAATGAAACCGAACAGGCGATTGAAAAAGTACGGCATTATTTTTCAGGCAATGACCTCGCTTCACACAACGAAGCAGCCATCGACCAGTTCTTCGATGAGCTGGAAACAGGATCACTGCCCGGTCCCGCACAGGAGCAGTTTTTCAAATCGATTGTCAACAAGGTCAAAAGTGTGGTAAAAACGGGTGTTAACCTGGCCAAAAAAGGCATCAGTGCAGTCGGCAAAATATTGCCGATCGGCAAGGTGCTGGAAAAGATAAAAGGAATGGTGAGGCCCCTGCTCGAGCGGGTATTGAAATATGCATTGGGCAAGCTGCCGGCATCGTTGCGCCCGCATGCGGCGAATCTCGCCAAACGGTTCCTTAACATCGAGAGCGAAACCGCCGTGGAAGACGGCAGCATGAACGAACTGGAAGCGATTGAAACAGAGTTCAACAGCAACCTGGCGCAGTCGCTTTTCACCGCCGACGACCAGGAAGCATCCGGAATAGTGTATGAATACGAACAAAGTGCGGGCGAGCAGCCGGCGGCGCTCCCTTCGTTGGATGCGGCGCGGCAACAACTGATGGACGACCTGCGGCAGGGCGAAAGAATCGCACCAGCCATTGAAAAATTTTTGCCTGCGGCCATTCTTGCCTTGCAGCCTGTCGTTAAAATAGCCGTGTCGATCATCGGTCGGCAGAGACTGATTAACTACCTCTCCGGTCTGCTGGCAAAACTGATCGAAAAATATGTGCCGCAGCAGGTGGTGAAACCCCTGGCCGGGAGCATCATCGATGTAGGCTTGTCGGCAATTGGGTTTGAAACCAGCGACCGGGAAAGCGCCGCACCTGGTTATGAAGCGCTGGTGAATACGATACAGGAAACCGTAGAACAACTGAACGAGTCGGCCATACAGGATGAAAGTTCGCTGGCCGCAGCCACACTAAGCGCCTTTGAAAAAGCCGCCGCCAACAATTTCCCGGCCGATTACCTGCGTCGTGAACTGCAGGTGCCGGGGCAGCAGGGCACCTGGATCATGATGCCCCGCAACGGCGCCAAATACCAATACAAAAAATACAGCAGGGTGACTCCCGTAACTATTGAACCTGCGGTTGCGAAACATATCATGTCTTTCGGCGGACAACCGCTTGCCATGTTCCTCCGCGACCAACTCGGGCTTGATCCGGCCAAACCCATCCAGGCGAAGGTGCATCTTTATGAAGCAATCCCGGGTACCAGGCTCAGCCAGATCGCAGCGGGCGAGAAGAATATTCCGGGGCTATCGGTGCTCAACGGGTACCTGCAGCTACATCCGCTCGATGTAAAAACGGCTGCGCTGTTATTGAAAGAAGGACTGCTGGGAGCGGATTTGCCTAAAAAACTACTGGCGTCGCGCATTCATATCGGCAGCGGACAAAGGTTTTATTTCCTGGAAATCGACGGCGCCAGGCTTCGCACCATGCCCTCGCTGGTAAAAAAGAGCGGCGTCATTAACCAGTCAGGTGCGACGACCAAAAATGTTCCGGTGCAGCCAAGTGATATACAGGGTGTCGTCAATTTTGTGAAAGCAGAGATACGCATCAATTATTACTTCAGCGAAACAGAATCCAGCGCTGTGGTGGAGAAGCTGAACAAGTCGGATTTTTTCGGCGCCGCCAACAGCATTCGGCAATCGGTGGGAAATGTGCTCAATGATATGCTGCTTAAAAATGCAGGCAGTAAGGTCAAGGTCATTCATGAGTCGATACCCGAGTTGTATGTCGATCATCTCGAAGAAAAGCAGGACCAGTTTATGGGCGCCATCGGCAAAGAGGCAATAGCAAAGATTGTTGAAAAGCTGATCGGCCTCGTGGCAGACAGTGCGGTACAGGGCATGCTGAACTATTTCAGGGCCAGGGCCGCCGAATTCAGACAGGCGCAGTCTGACGAAGCCGACGGAGTAACCGTTAAAATGATCTTTTCGAATATACCGGGCATGTCCAAAATAGGATCGGTGCTGAAAGCATTGAAGGGAAGTTTTTCGCTGGCCGGTATCACCGATTTCTCCATGCCGTCAATACCTGTTCCCGATGTGCAGGTTAAAGCCGGAAAGCAATTTGACTGATATGACCGTTACCGCCAATACCGCTCGTTTGTCGCTGCTGCGGCAGGTGCAGCACTGGCTGCAGGCAGCCCGACGGCTGCAGTTGCTCGATCACCTGGCCAGCAGTAATGCCTGGCATGGCATAGAGTCGACCATGGCCGATACATTGCGCAATTCGCTGCTGGCCAGTAGCAGCGCCGTAGTGCAGCGGGGTGAGCAACTGGCCAAACAGTTGGAAGCGCCGAATAGCGTTGACTCACTGCGTGCCATCAAGCGCGAACTGGTGAGGTTTCGTACGGCTTATCTGACTGCCGAAGAGACCATTCATTTTTATACGGTGGCCATCAATTCCCGTACAACGCCCACCATTGCCGCGCTGCTGCGGGCCTGCGATATATTGTGCAGGCGCAGCCTGCAGGAAATATTGCAGCCCCTGGGAAAGCCCACCCCCCAGGTGCTCACCTATGTTGATAAAGGAGTGGGCGCATCGATACTGAAAGCTGGCCTGCGCCTGTGGGACGGACAGGTGAGCGCCATAGCCGCCATCAAGGTAACACAGCACAATTTGTTCAGACCCACAGCCATCATTCATGAAACGGGGCACCAGATGGCGCATTTGCTGAACTGGAATGATGAGTTGGCCACCGCCTTTCAGTCGCAATTACCACGATATGCAGAAAGCGTTCGGGCCTGCTTCAGCGGCTGGGCCAGCGAAATCGCGGCTGATGCGTTTGCGTTTGTGCATACCGGTTATGCGGCGGTGGCCAGCCTGAACGACGTAGTGAGCGGTGCGCCTGCCGCCGTGTTTTCCTATCACGCGAATGACCCCCACCCGGTATCGTATGTGCGCGTTTTACTCAATGTGGAGATGTGCCGGCAATTTTACGGGGAAGGCCCCTGGAATGACCTGGCGGATGCATTTCGATATGAGTATGACATCGATCTCGTGCAATATCCTTCAGTGCCGCTGATCCGTGCGTGTGTCGCCGCCCTGCCCGACGTAGTGCGTGTGTTGCTGAAAAGCAGGTACCGCGCTTTCGGCAACCAATCGCTCAGCCAGTTGCTGCCGCCCGAACGGGTATCGCCTGCAGCGCTGGAGAGGCTTGAATACATTGCCGGCCCCGCGTTGTTCAATTCGCACGCCTGGATATGGAAAGAATGCATCCGGCTGCTGGCGCTTACCGGTTATAAGATAGGCGCCCTGAAAGGCGATATCGGCGCACTGTACCGGCAACAGGAAGAGTGGATGCGCAAACTTGGATTCAGTATTGAACTTAATTAATCACGCATAAATCAAATGCCATGCAAAAAGAAGACGCAAAAACCGAGCTGGAAAGGGTGAACCAGAAGATCGACCGGCTGGAAGATATGATCGCGAGAACAAGCGACCCTGCTGTGGCGGCTCCGCTTTATTCGCACCTTACCATTTTGGTATCCCAGCGGCAGCAGTTGTTGTCGGTACTGGCCATGAACAGCAGTTCATCGCCCGCCGACGTGCTCGAGCAGCAGAAAAAGCTGCTCGCCATCCTGGGCGGTCCGGCGGTTGATCCGAGACCTTCGGCCATCCTGTTCAAAAGTGAGGGCGCCGGGTTTTTTGGCAAGCCTGCCGCACCCGACAGGAAAGTCATCTATGCTGTCAAAGCAGGCGCAACCGGTAAATAGCATTCATCCACCTGAAAAATATTTTATATGGACATTCTCGACAATGTAATGTGGGCCGCATTTTACTCACCGCTCACAGATGCCAATATCATCGAAAGCGATTTTGTGCCCAATCCCGCGAGCTTTCCGTTGCCGGTGCAAACCGCCCCTGGTCCGCCGCCCCTGGTAAACGTGTACAACTTCGGCATCGCCAATAAATTCGGATTCTGTACGCTCGACGATACCGGCTATATCGATAAAAGCATACAACGGCATTGGTATGATATCAGCCAGGGCCGGAGTTATGCGATCAGCGCTACCGAAGTTGTCAGCGACTTTTCGGTGTCGCGTCCTTATCACCTGATATATGCTTACCTGGTAGAGAATACCCGCCTGCTGCAGATATTCGAAAGGGTGATAGAGAAATACCTGCAGGACGAAGAGTTGGGCATAACCGAAGATCCGCAGAATTTTAGCTGGTTGATGAATGGGGAGCGTCTTTTCTTCAAGTCAGACACGCCGCGGTCTACCAACCTGCGCAGCCTGCTCCGTCCCAGTTCAGACAACAGCCGCCGCAACGCGTATTTTCGCATGTTCGGTATGGACCTCGCTTTCGGCGACATCGATCCGCAAAACCCGTCGCGTCCTTATATAAAAGCAAAGGCGTCGAACCAGCAGTTCATCGTTCTTTTCGAACGTTTCCTCGCCGAAATATGGCAGGCGTATATCAATGCGCGTAATACCTCGGGCGCCAACACGGCAGATGTCAACATATTGGTCGACCTGGCCCAGGAGCTGCGCGAGATTCTCATTGCGCGCCGGGGCAGCGGCAGCGACTACGCCCGGATGAACCTGTCGCGCGAAGAATTCAGCGCGGTACTGATGACGAGTTGGTTTGCCTTTGCGGTGTCGTACAATTCACCGATTGTCAATTACCTGAATGCCCAAAGCAGTACCATCGGAGAGAGGCTGCTGAAGATCGGAAACAAGGTGGGCATTGCCGCCCACTCCAAATGTCAGTCGCTTTTCGACATGGCAGGGGCGGCTGCGTTGGTATTACAGGGCATCGAGGCGGGCGGCATCTTTACCGATCCCATCTGGTTGCAGGGTTTGCTGAATAGCCTGCAAACGCCGCCAACCACCGTTATGCAGGCCGCCCAGCGCAACTATATGAACGACCTGCTCACCGTTATCAATAACTGGGAAAAAGCAACCGGGCATCGTATCAAGAATCCCGAAGCGAATATTCGCGGCGCCGTTCGTATTGCACCAACGCCTGCGGCTGCCACGTCGCCTGCCTCGCAGAATGGCAGCGCCAAACCCAGGCTATCACTTAATTAATCTTTTTGCCATGAATCATCAGCATAACCTCCGGATGGACCAGTTGGAAGCGTATTCGCCTTTCAATGAAACCAG
>JAKPBL010000322.1 GCA_029778965.1 Bacteroidota bacterium | reverse complement strand
CCCCTCGCCAGCGAACTCCCCTACGCGCATAATGATTGGCTGATCGTGCATGCGCCCGGCTTCATGGCCGATGCGGCGGTCGATGGCACCAGGCAGGAGAATTTCACCATCATCAATTTTTCTGCAAAAATTATCCTGATCGGCGGCACCGCCTATCTCGGCGAAATCAAGAAAGCCATCTTTGGCGTGCTTAACTTTGTACTTCCTGTTGTACAGGGCATATTACCGATGCACTGCTCCGCCAATGAAGGCAAGGCGGGCGATGTGGCGCTCTTCTTCGGGCTCAGCGGAACCGGCAAAACCACCCTGAGCGCCGATCCCGATCGCCGGCTGATCGGCGACGATGAGCATGGATGGGCCGACGGAGAAATATTCAATTTTGAAGGCGGCTGTTACGCCAAATGCATTCACCTCGACGCAAAAAAAGAGCCGCAGATATTCAGCGCCATCCGTAACAACACTGTACTCGAAAACGTGACGTTTTTTGACGGTAGCAACCAGGTCGATTACGATAGCGATGCCATCACTGAAAATACCAGGGCCGCCTATCCGGTCGATTACATCGACAATGCCACACTGCCGTCGATTGGCGGTGATCCTAAAAATATTTTTTTCCTGACCTGCGATGCGTTCGGCGTATTACCGCCCATCAGCAAGCTGACAAGGGCACAGGCCATGTTTCACTACATCAGCGGCTATACCGCGAAAGTAGCGGGCACCGAAGTGGGCATTTCCGCGCCGCAGCCTGTTTTCTCCGCCTGCTTTGGCCGGGTGTTCCTGCCGCTGCATCCGGTCGAGTATGCAGAGCTGCTGGGCGATATGCTGGCCAAGAATACCGGTATTACGGTATGGCTCATTAATACCGGGTGGACCGGCGGGCAATGCGGCACGGGCACCCGGATGTCGCTCCCTTATACCCGCGCCATGATCAAGGCGGCCTTGAACGGTGAACTGGATACGGTGAAGTTCCAGGCGCATCCGCATTTTGGCATACAAATACCCGAAACGGTGCCGGGTGTTCCCAGCCAGTTGCTGCATCCGCGAAACACCTGGAACGATAAGCAAGCCTATGACGAGGCAGCCGACCACCTCGCCACGCTATTCATTCAAAACTTCGAAAAGTACGCCGACCGCGCCGGCGCCGAAACCAAATCAGCCATTCCCCAGGTACTAAAGACCGTAGCATCATGATAACCCTCGACGAATTCACCATACAGCAATTGCGATTGTATCCACAGGCAACGGGCGAACTGTCGGGACTGCTGAGAGGCATCGGCCTCGCCGCAAAAATGGTAAGCAAGCTGGTGAACCAGGCCGCCATTGCCGACGTTATCGGTGAATACGGCATGACCAATGTACAGGGCGAATCCGTACAAAAGCTCGACGCATTGGCCAACACCACCTTTATCAATGTGCTGCGCAACAGCATTTATTGCGCGGGCATCGTGTCGGAAGAAAACGAAGAGATGATCGTTTTCGACGACCCGAAAAACAACAACAGCAAATATGTTGTGCTGATGGACCCGCTCGATGGTTCTGGTAATATCGATACCAGCATGCCCATCGGCACCATTTTCAGTATTTTCCGGAGGGTGTCGCCCCTGGGCGGTCCCTGTACGATCGATGACTTTTTGCAGAAGGGCGATCAGCAGTTCGCCGCCGGTTACGTATTATACGGTTCATCGACCCTTTTCGTATATGGAACGAAAAGGCACAGCGTAAACGGCTTCACACTCGACAACAGTGTGGGCGAATTCTACCTGTCGCACCCCGGTATGAAGATACCCGCCGAAGGCAAGTGTTATACGTTCGATTACCGGTATTACCATTGCGTGGACGACCACCTGCGCCGTTTCCTCGACAGTTGCAACGCTTCCCGGCAAGGAGGCGATGGCCGGATGAGCTGCCGCAACGCCGGCTGCCTGGTAGCCGACATGCACCGCATATTTTTACACGGCGGTATTTTCCTGTATCCCGGCCGGAAAGAAAAGCCAAAAGGAAAGCTGCGGTTGATGTATGAATGTAATCCGATGGCCTTCCTCGCCGAAATAGGCGGCGGTGTAGCCACAGACGGACAAAAACGCATTATGGACATCGTTCCCGGTGATATCCACCAACGTTGCCCCGCCTTTATCGGCAGCCGGCAAATCATGGATTCGCTCGCGGGTTATTTGCCTGTCAGCTCAAGCGTTACCAATACCGGCAAGTGATCAGAGCCATCTTCGGTTTTGATCACTTCCACCTTTTTCACTTTCCAGCTTCCGCGGTTCAGGAAAACAAAATCGATGCGGTACTTGGGCTTGTCGTAAGAGAAAGTGAATTGCGGGTTTCCAAACAAGAGAGCTGCATCGTCCATCTTTTGGACAATCGCTTTATAGGGATCGGTATCGGGCGTAATGTTGAAATCGCCGCCTACCGCCACCGGCATGTTCAACCCCAGCAAAATATCGGCCACTGCCCGGGCCTGCGCCAGCCTGTTTTTTTCGAACTCGTGGCAAAGGTGCGTACCCGCGAAAGCCATTTTCCGGCCATTGGGAAACTGGTGCTCAACAACGATCAGCGCACGTCCTTCCCCACCCTCGGGCGTCGGTAGCGCATGCACGACCGGCTTCGCGGGGTAGCGCGATAACAAACCCTCGCCGTAGCCGCCTTCGCTGTAGTCCATCGCTTTGCCGAAATAACCGTACATGCCGGTCATTTTCGCCAGCTCGGCCACGAGGTCTTTTTTAGCACCTTCGTTGAACCCGGCCGTTCTTTTCGTCATGCTGTCCACTTCCTGCATGGCTACGAAATCAGGACGGTATTTATTGATCACCGCGGCGATCTTGCCAAGGTTACTATGTCCCCGGTTATAGTTCTCCTCCCCGTGGTAAATATTATAGGTAAGTACCTTAATGGTTTGCGTCCGGCCTGCCAGGCTTCCTGCACAAAGCAGCAGCAAACTGAAAAATAGCTTCATCGTTTTCATGGTATTCCTGTTTTACCCGGTATTGAAATAAAGGAAATTT
>JAKPBL010000321.1 GCA_029778965.1 Bacteroidota bacterium | reverse complement strand
GACAACACCGAAAAAGAAGGCAGCCAGCCGAACGACTGGGTGTCTTGCATGGCATAAAAACCGAGGCGGATGCTGGCCAGGTACAAAAACCAGATCAACGCCGAATGGAAAAAGAACCAGCCTTTTTTCTTTACATGGCGAACGCTGGTTAATCCTTCCCAGATACCGTGTAATACTTTTTTAATTTTCAGCAGGGCGGTGTGCTGTGCGAATTTCCGAAACAGGAAGCGACCTGCTGCCAGCAATAAAAGCAGGGCAGCCAGCAGCAGGGCCAGCCGCCGGTAGTCGGGTGCGGCATCGGCGCCGCTGATCATGTTTTTGAAAAGCCCGATGGTGAAAGTGCCGATGATATCGATCTGCGAAAAAATGGTGATTGCGAAAACCAGCACCAGGCAAATAAGGTCGAAAGCGCGTTCGGCAACGATGGTGCCTATCAGTTTATCGGCCGGTATTTTTTCGTACCGGGCCAGCAGGGTGCATTTCAGCACTTCTCCCAGGCGGGGCACCAGGAGGTTGGCGAAATAACCGATCAGTACGGCGAAATAGGTATTTGTATTGCGTGGATGATAACCCAGGGGCTCCATCAATATTTTCCATCGCATGGCCCTGCTGTAATGGCTTACCAGCAAGGCAACCGCCACTGGTGCCAGCAGCCAGTAATTGGTGCGCCGCAGCGCGGCTTTCATTTGCTGCCATTCGTCTGTGCTGATCTTGCCGATGCTCCACCAAACCAGGAAAATAGCGAGGCCTAAAAAAAAGAGCGTCTGTAGCCAACTGCTGAGCTTTTTATTCATATCCGGACGAATGCTATGCCATAAAGATACGCCCGGTTATGGTATCCAACGCGTTACAGCCGGTTTCCCTCGCGGGGAAAGACCACGCTGGGCTGAAAGGTTTTGGCCTGCTCGAAGTCCATACGGGCATAAGAAATGATGATGATCACGTCGCCGACCGTTCCCTGGCGGGCGGCGGGGCCGTTCAGGCAACAAACGCCCGAGCCGCGGCGGCCCCTGATCAGGTAGGTTTCGATGCGGCTGCCATTGTTGACGTTCACGACCTGGACCTTTTCATGTTCGATCATATTGGCCGCGTCCATCAGGTCTTCGTCGAGGGTGAGGCTGCCCACGTAGTGCAGGTTGGCTTCGGTGATAACGGCCCGGTGCACTTTCGATTTGAGAATTTCGATGTCCATGCGGGCGCTAAGGTATTAACATATTATCAATCAGTCGAACTTCGTTCAGGTAGGCGGCGGCAAGCGCCACCAGTGGTTCTTTGCCATCCCAGGCAGTAACGGGCTCCAGGCTGCCGGCCGCGCAGAGCGCCACATAGTCGACGGTAAAACCGTTGTCGCACAGAAATTCTTCTGCCCTGGTCAGCAGCGGCTGGGTGCTGCCGGGCGCGATATCGTTTTTGATGGCCGACAGCGCGCGTGAAATAGCCACCGCCTGTTGCCGTTCGGCAGCGCTGAGCCGCTGGTTGCGGCTGCTCATGGCCAGTCCGTCGCTTTCGCGAAGGGTAGGGCAGGCATGGAACCTGGTTTTGTACCGGCGGTAGCCGATCAGCAGGCGCACCACCATGCATTGCTGGTAGTCTTTTTGCCCCATGTAGAGGTTATCAGCCTTTACGAGGGTCAGCAGGCGATCCATCACCTGGCAAACGCCCTGGAAATGCCCGGGCCGGTATTTGCCTTCGAGGATGGTTTCCAAATAGCCAAGCGGGTACACCGGCAGGGAACCGGTGCCGTCGGGATACATTTCGGTTACCGATGGCAGGAAGAGGATGTCGACGCCTGCTTTTTCCAGCAGATCGATGTCTTTCTCTATGGTGACCGGGTATTTTTCGAAGTCTTTCGGGTCGTTGAACTGGGTAGGGTTCACGAAAATGCTGCAAACAGTTGCCGCATTCTCTTTTTTAGACGCCGCTATCAGGGAGAGGTGCCCCTGGTGGAGTGCGCCCATGGTGGGTACAAAACCGATAGAATCGCCTCCGGAAGCCAGTTTCACCAGGTGCCGGCCGAGATCGGCAGCCGTTTTGAAAAGGATCATGCATGCCCTGTTTAAGCGCTTTTCAGCGAAAAAGTACTAACTTTGCCCCCTTATTGTAAGAAAATAGGTTCCATTTTCACCCACAGTAAAGAGAAAAATGTCAACAAAGAAAAGGATTTTATTCATTGCAAACGAAATGTCGCCGTACCTGGAACTAACCGAGTTCTCTGAAATAGTGAACCGGCT
>JAKPBL010000294.1 GCA_029778965.1 Bacteroidota bacterium | reverse complement strand
AAACGAATACCACCCGGTAATGATTTATGCCGCGCAGCGGCAGATCGTCTGTAAAAACACCTGATTGTTGTACTCCGTCGAGCCGGATAACCGACAATACCTCGAAGGGGCCGGCCGGCGTGGCACTTCGCTCCACGCGCAAATAGCCGCTGTCTTTATTTTCGGGAAGCTTCCAGCGCAACTGCAGCTTTCCCCGTCCGCCCGACGCCGGCTCATCGATCTCCGGCAATTGCTCTCCAGGCACGGGGCCCGGCAATTGCAGGGAGGTATCGGCGACCGGCTTGGCCGCTTCAACCGGGGGAAAAACCGGTTGCGCAACCAGGCTGTGAAAGGCGCACAACAAGGCTGCGGACAAAAAATGGGTTAGTAAAAGCCGCATAGTAGTCTGGTCCGAAAGACTGTGGAAAAAATGTGAACAATTATCGGACCAATTTAATAAATGACTGGTTATCAAAATCACAAAAATGACTGCGTAACTTTCCGCTATGCCTTTTACTCTGAAAGCGCCCTATTCTCCGGCGGGGGACCAGCCGGAAGCTATCCGGCAGCTAACCGACGGCATACTCGCCGGCGAGCAGCACCAAACCCTGCTGGGGGTAACCGGCAGCGGCAAGACCTTTACCATCGCCAACGTCATTCAGCAGGTACAACGTCCTACACTGGTGCTCACCCACAACAAGACCCTGGTAGCCCAGTTGTACGGCGAATTCAAGCAGTTCTTTCCCGACAATGCCGTCGGTTATTTTGTTTCATATTATGACTATTACCAGCCCGAAGCTTATATACCGGTTTCAGATACCTATATCGAAAAAGACCTGGCCATCAACGAAGAGCTCGACAAGCTGCGCCTGCAGGCCACCTCGCAGTTGCTCAGCGGCCGGCGCGACATCATCGTAGTCGCATCCGTAAGCTGCATCTATGGCATAGGCAATCCCACGGAATTCGAGAACGGCATCATTCGTATCCACGAAGGTCAGACCATTTCACGCCAGGCTTTTTTACATGCCCTGGTAAACTCGCTCTATACACGCACCACCATTGAGTTTACACGGGGAACCTTTCGTGTAAAGGGCGATAGCGTTGACATCAACCTGCCCTATCTCGATTTCGGCTACCGCATCACTTTCTTTGGCGACGATATAGAAACCATCGAAAGTTTTGAAGTAAAAACCGGCAAACGCATCGGCCGACTGGAAAATGCGGCCATCTTTCCCGCCAACCTGTACCTGGCGCCCAAAGACCAGATGCAGCAGGTGCTGTACGAGATACAGGATGAGTTGTCGGCCCAGGTGGATTATTTCAAACAGCAACAAAAATTCATCGAGGCCCAGCGGCTTTCGGAGCGGGTGAACTACGATGTGGAAATGATCCGCGAACTGGGTTATTGCAATGGCGTCGAAAACTATTCGCGCTTTTTTGACCGGCGCATGCCCGGCACCCGGCCCTTTTGCCTGCTTGATTATTTCCCGCGAGATTTTCTCTGCGTGATCGATGAAAGCCACCAGACCATTCCGCAGGTAAGCGGCATGTACGGGGGTGACCGCAGCCGCAAGCTCAACCTGGTGGAATATGGCTTCCGCCTTCCTTCCGCCCTCGACAACCGCCCCCTCAACTTTCACGAATTTGAATCGCTGGTAAACCAGACGATCTATGTATCGGCCACCCCGGGCGATTACGAACTGGAAAAAACCGGCGGCGTGGTGGTTGAGCAGGTAGTGCGTCCAACAGGCCTGCTCGACCCGCCGATCGAAATACGGCCCAGCGTGAACCAGATCGACGACCTGCTGCATGAAATCGACCTGCGGGTACAAAAAGGCGACCGCATCCTGGTCACCACCCTCACCAAACGCATGGCAGAGGAAATGGACAAATACCTGGGGCGTATCAATATCAAATCGAAATACATACACAGCGAGGTGGATACGCTCGACCGGGTGGAGATCCTGCGGCAACTGCGGCTCGGCGAGATCGACGTACTGGTGGGCGTGAACCTGTTGCGCGAAGGCCTCGACCTGCCCGAAGTATCGCTGGTAGCTATTCTCGACGCCGATAAAGAAGGATTCCTGCGCAACGAGCGCTCGCTTACCCAAACTGCCGGGCGCGCCGCCCGGAATGTCGATGGGCTGGTGATCTTTTATGCCGACAGCATTACCGAAAGCATGCAACGCACCATTGATGAAACCGGCCGCCGCCGGGAAAAACAACTCGAATACAATGCGGCACATGGCATTGTGCCCCGTACGGTGAAGAAATCAATAGAACAGGTGATGGCCCAAACAGCGGTGCTGGAAATCAAAGGCTACGACGTCAGGAATCCATATGCCGTGGCGCCCGATGGAGAGCTGGTATCCGCGGTCGCCGAAGAGCAGCCCACCTACAAAACCATTCCCCAGCTTGAAAAAGCCATTGCCCACACCAGAAAGACCATGGAAAAAGCCGCCCGCGACCTCGACTTCATGGAAGCAGCCCGGCTGAGAGACGAAATGTTCCGGCTGCAAAAAGAACTCGAAGACATGAAAAGATAGGCCGGTCCGCAGCACCTAAATCCCTATCTGTCAATTATTTTGTTCTAATTTCAGCCTCCGGCAATAAACCCACCCGTTTATCGTTGTTCATTTTCCGTCATGAATAACCGGCAATATTCTTTTTCGCGCCTTCGGCACACAGCGACAGCGGTTAGCAAAAAACTGGCTCCTGCCGCCCTGCGCCGGTTTTTTAAAACACCCCTTGCCACCGAACAGAACCTGCTGGTCGTATCACTGCTGCTGGTACTGGGTATATTGCTGCTCGGGCTTAAAGGATACCAGAACAACCTCGGCAACCGTGAAACCACGCAGCAGATCGATCATACCCGGCAGGTGCTGCTCGACGCCGAAAGAATTTCCACCGCGGTGAAAGACCTGGAGCTGGGTGTTCGGGGCTACGTTATCACAGGCGATTATACTTTTCTCGGCCCTTTTTATACCACGCAGCAATCGGTCTTCACCCGCATAAAAAACCTCAAGGCGCTGTGTGCCGACAACCCGGCGCAACAGGCCCGGCTCGACCAGTTGCGCAAGAACCTGCAGCAGAAGCTGGCATTCCTGGAGCAATGCATCTCCATCCGGAAAAAAGAAGGCACCCAGGCGGCGGAAAATTATATTATCGCCAATGCTGTCGTCAACAAACAGGGATTCCTCGATCTTACCATCGATGCGATAAAAGCTGATGAGTCGCGCACCCTCGCAGCCAGGAAAGAAGCCGGTATCCGCAGCAACGATATTTTCAGCAAGATCAATTTCTTCCTGGCCAGCCTCCTGGTAATGCTGGTAATTGCCGCCACCTACATTCTCTGGAAGAACACACAAACCACCACCCATGCGCGGCGCCAGCTCGAAGACAACCGGCAACTGTTGCAGGCCATCATCGACAATGCCTCATCGATCATTTACGTAAAAGACGTGTACGGACGATTTACGCTGGTCAATAAACAATTCGAAAAAACCTATAACACCAGTTTCGAAGCCGTAGCGGGTAAAACGGTATTTGACCTCAACCCCGAACAGTTCGCCATGGAGTTTGCCCGGAACGACGCACGGGTACTGGAGCAACGGTCGCCGACCGAAACCGAAGAACAGGTGCCGTTCAACGACGAAACCCGGCATTATTATTCCATCCGGTTCCCCCTGATCAACCGAAATGATGAAGTGTATGGCATCGCGGGTATTTCCACCGACATAACCGATATCATTCTCCGGCAGAAGATACAGCAGGAACGCGACCTCGTTGAACAAACGCTGCGCACCCAGGAGGCCGAAAGAAAAGAGATCGGCATCGAACTGCACGACAATATCAGCCAGTTACTGGCCTCGGCTAAAATGATGCTCGACACTGCCCTCCGCAACGTGGAACGCCGCGACGAAAGACTGGAGAAAGCGAGGGAAGACGTGTTTACCGCCATCAACGAAACACGCAAGCTGTCTCATTCGCTGGTATCGCCCATCTCCGAGAAACAGCCGCTTACCGTTGCCATCGAAGACCTGGTAAAGGGACTGAATATGGGAACCAGGATCAAGACCTCGGTGAGCTTCACAGGCCGCAAGCAGATCAATGCCCTCGATGAAAAGCTTACGCTGACCATTTACCGC
Organism: Bacteroidota bacterium; assembly: GCA_029778965.1. Taxonomy (GTDB): domain Bacteria; phylum Bacteroidota; class Bacteroidia; order Chitinophagales; family Chitinophagaceae; genus Flavihumibacter. The sequence goes on along the minus strand of JAKPBL010000294.1, from coordinate 2,945 downwards.
ATCATCCAGGAGCAAACGCATAACATCGTCAAATACGCAAAGGCAAAACAGGCAAAAATTGATCTTGCCGCCAGCGAAACGCATTTCAGTTTACTGATCGCCGATGACGGCATCGGCTTTGACGTAGAGAAAAAAGGGCGGGGCATCGGCTTGCAAAACATCTGTAACCGCACCGAGTTCTACAACGGAAAAATGAATATTGTTTCTTCACCCGGCAACGGCTGCCAGCTACATATAGAAATTCCGCTTGTGGCCGAAACGGCAGAAGCCTGATTACCGGTACACGCGTACATAATCGACCAGCATCCGCTGCGGAAATATGCTTTCGTCGATGCCATCCTTCCCGCCCCAGTTGCCACCCACTGCTATATTCAGCAGCAGGTGAAAGCGCTGATCGAAAGGCCAGGCTTCCCATCCCTGGTGATTATTGGCAAACTGGTGATATTGCTTTCCATCGATAAAAAAGCGAATGCTGTTTTCATCCCATGCAATGGCATACACATGAAATGCCTTTCCCTGGTCAGGCATAAAAACGCCCCGGGTGCTTTGGGTTCCCTTTACGTGATTGAACGATTCGGTATGAACGCTTCCGTAAATACTGTCGGGTGCGTAGCCTACAAACTCCATGATATCGATTTCCCCGCTTCGCGGCCAGTCGCCGTATCGCCAGTCGGTTGGCAACATCCAGATGGCAGGCCATATACCGCGCCCCTGGGGCAGTTGCGCCCGTATTTCCATTTTACCATATTGCCAGTCGCCTTTTTTGCGGGAAACCAGTCGCGCCGAGCTGTAAGACCTGCCTTCCATGGCTTCCTTACGCGCTTCCAGTACCAACAACCCGTTTTCCACCCGCGCATTCTCCACGCGATCGGCTGTATAATACTGTAACTCGTTGTTTCCCCAGCCGTCGCCACCGGTATCATAACTCCATTTGCTGCTGTCGGGCAGCCCGTTATAATCGAATTCATCAGACCATACAAGATGATCTTGCGGCGTCGATTTTTCCCTGCAGCTACTCACCAGCAACAGGAGTGCGATGGCAATAAATGGTTGCATATCGCATAAGATACGACATTACGACCGAACACACAGATGCCCGGCACGCAAGTGTCATTGCACCGGAACACAGGCTGTATTCCGGTGCAGAAAAAACACAGGCCGCCCCTTGGTTTGGGCGGCCTGATGAAGTTTTCTGCTTTCTGTGGTTTTATGGCTTATTGCTCCAGCTTGATTTCACCTACATCGGTCGGTGAACCATCTTTAACACTTACACCCTCTTTTGCCTGGTTCTTATACGGTGGCTTTGCCTCGATGATCAGGCGATAGTCGCCGGGCTTCAGGTTATCGATCGAGAACGCACCGTTGTTAATAGGCGCTTTCATGGTATCACCTGCAGAAAGTGCCCAAGCCTGCACGGCACCATCTGCCGGGCTCACGGTTCCTTTGATCGAGCCGGTATCAACTGCTTTAAAAGCGAACAAACCGGCTGTCATCACCCCAAGCGCAAGGGCTGTCATTTTCAACTGTTTCATAAACGTATTTTTTGAATAAATGAATGGCAGTTACCCCTACCCTTATCCAATGACCGTGCCAGCAACGGCCAAAAAATATGTTAAGGTGATTTTCCCGTAAAATTTGCGCACCGGGCGGTTATATTTGCGCATGGACAAACGCCTTTTTCTGCTGGACGCCATGGCCCTTATTTTCAGGGCTTATTACGCGCTGATTCGCAGTCCGCGGATCACCTCGCAAGGCAAAAACACCAACGCACAGTTTGGGTTCACCAATGCGCTGCTCGAGCTCATCAACAACCGCAAGCCGACACACATGGCGGTATGCTTTGATACCCATGCGCCCACAGAACGGCACAGCGATTTTGCCGAATACAAAGCCAACAGGCAGGATGCGCCGGAAGACCTCCTGGCGGCCATTCCCGATATCAAACGCATCATCCGCGGATTCAATATTCCTGTTGTGGAGCTCGACGGTTACGAGGCCGACGATGTGATCGGTACGCTCAGCCTGCAGGCGGCTGCACAGGGATACGATGTTTTCATGGTAACCCCCGATAAAGACTATGGTCAACTGGTTACCGATAAAATCAAAATATACAAACCCGGCTACCAGGGGGGCGATATAGAGATCATGGGTCCCGAAGAAGTTTGTGCCAAATGGAATATCAGGTCGGTGGAACAGGTGATAGACGTGCTCGGACTGATGGGAGATGCGGTGGACAATATTCCGGGTATCGCGGGTGTGGGCGAAAAAACAGCAGCGAAACTGCTGGCCGAATACGGCACGCTGGAAAACATTCTTGCCTCGGCCGATGCCATCAAAGGCGCCCTGGGTGAGAAAATTCGCAACGGCAGGGAATCGGCCATCCTCTCCAAAAAGCTGGCAACGATCATCACCACAGTACCGGTATCATTTCATGAGGAAGACTTTTGCCTGAAAGCGCCGAATAAAGATTTGCTGCGGGAAGTTTTTACCGAACTGGAATTTAAAACCATCGCCCGGCGGGTGCTCAGCGAAGAGATTGTAGTGAGCGCGAATGTGGTGGTTGCACAAGTGGTGCAGACAGACCTGTTCGGTCAGCCCGTTTCTTTACCCGCGCCGGCCGAAGACACAGCCGCAGACGCTGAAGAAAGTTTGCCGGTCGAGCGGAATATCCACAACACCCCGCATCGGTATGAAATGATCGAAGGCGTCGACGCAATACAGGCCCTGGTCAAAAAGCTCGGCGCGGCTGCAGAAATCTGCTTCGATACAGAAACGACCGGCATCGATGCCAATGATGCCGAGCTTGTCGGATTAAGCTTTTCGATTCAGCCCGGCGAAGGATTTTATGTTCCTTGTCCAGCGGATCAAACCGCCACCGCCAGGATACTTACCCAGTTTGCGGCCCTGTTCAACGACAAATCCAAAACCTGGGTGGGGCAGAACCT
>JAKPBL010000291.1 GCA_029778965.1 Bacteroidota bacterium | reverse complement strand
AGCGGGAAAAAGCAGCCAGTTGCTTTTATTGGGCTTGAACCGCCGGTGCGTTTTCAGCGCGGCGATGATATTGCCCTGCTGCTCTCTGGTGAGCGGCTCCCACAACTGCTGCGGGGCTAACAGTAACGGGTAAGCGATGTAAGCGGCATGAACAATCCGTTCCTGCGTGGGCTCGCCGAACAGGTAGTCGGGCGATGCCGGGTTGCTGGCATTAATCAGCGACTGCCTGGCCAGCCGGATATATTGTTCGCGAAGCTGCCCTTCGGCGGTTTCGTTGCCCCCCAGTGAAAGCCAGGGCGCCATGCCCGAGAGAGTGCGGCCGAAAGCCTGCAACGGAGAGGTTTCTATATTGCTTTCGCGTGTTTCCCACGCTTTGCGGGGAAACTGCCGCCGCAGGGTTTCTTCGCTGAGGGGTTTCAGCACCGGGTCGGCGATGTCTTGCAGCAACTGAATGGTATACAGCCGGTCTTCTTCGCCGGTAGTTGCCTGCAGGGCCAGGGGCTTTTTGCCATTGCTGAAATATTTTACCAGCTCGCTGCCGGCCAGCAAAAACGCACCGGCGCCATAGGTTTCCGAATCGTCGAAGGTGACGCTGGTAGGCGCATCGCCCACTTCCTGTACATACCCCAGCTTGCCATCGGGATGAACAGACGCCTGTAAAGCCATCCAGCCTTTCTCTACCGTTTTCCCGAAAGCCGACGCGGGCAATATGCCCTGGTTGATGCCCCACGTGAGCGCATATACATAGAAACCGGTGCCGCTGGATTCTTTCTGCGGGTAATTTTCGGGGTCCAGCAGGCTCTGGCTCCAGAAGCCGTTGCTCATCTGGAGGCGCCTGATCTTATAGGCCATCTCCTTGTACTGACCTACGAAATAGGCATAGTCGGGATGTGTTTTCGGCAGGTATTGCAATACCCTTGCGAGACCGCCGAGCACCCAGCCGTTGCCGCGCGACCAGAAAATGGGCTTGCCGTTGGCCGACTTCATGGTAAAAAAACGGTCGTCCCTGAAATAGAGGCTGTCTTTTTTTGAATAGAGATAACCTGATGTGCGCTTCCATTCCTGTATCATAAAATCCATGTACTTCGGCTCATGCAAGATGGTAGCCATGCGCGCGTAAGCGGGCGGCGCCATGAACAACGCATCGCACCATGACCACCACTCCCACCAGTACCTGTTTTTGTCGAAATGAATATCGGGCTCCAGCTCGCGCCGCATGGGCGCATCCATAACAAACCGCGATTTGTCGATAAAGGCCTTGTTCTTTTCTTTCTCATACAATTCCAGGAACACCTGCGAAATGGCCAGTACATTGGCATCATAGGGCCGGGCTACGGGCTCCCAGTTCACCTTATCACCCATGCGTTTGATCTCATCCAGATATTTTGCATCGCCCGACACGTTGTGCAGGGCCATGAGGCCGATATAAAAAGGGCCATATTCCCATGAATTGAGCTCTTTGCCGGTTGGGTTTTTCAACTGCCAGTCGGCTACTTTTTTCATCAGCTCCAGCGTCTTCGACGCATTGGCTGTAAGCGGTTGCATTTGCGCTGATACATAACCGTTAGTAAACAGGCATACCAGCGCCAGCAACAACCTGCATGTCTTTTTTCGTACCATGATCAATAAAAACTTTTTGCTGTAAATACTTCTTCTTTGCTGCCGGTTTTCACCGCGTAGGTAAAACCGGGTTGTATGCTATACCCGCCATAAGCGCCTGCGGGCGACAATGCAATGAATCCTACCTGCAGATCACGGCTCTTCGACGGATGGATGCGCACTATCTTTTCCACCGCTTTTTTACAGGCGTTTTCGGGTGACAAGCCCTGCTCCATGTAGCCGACCACCAGGTGAGCGCCCGCCACCCGGATGATCTCTTCACCCACACCCGATGCCGTAGCGGCGCCGGCTGCATTGTCGACATACAGACCCGACCCGATGATCGGCGAATCACCTACCCTGCCCCGCATTTTATAAGCCATGCCGCTGGTGGTGCAGGCGCCGCCCAGGTTACCCGCCTTATCGAGCGCCAGCATGCCGATGGTATCGTGGTTCTGTTCGCCACCAAGCCGGTTCTCGATGTTTTTTTCAGGATGATAGTTCGCTGTTTTAAGCCACTCTTTCCAATCGGCCTCGCTTTCGGGGGTAAGCAGGTTGATCTTTTCAAAGCCGTTGGCGAGCGCGAACTGCAGGGCGCCATCGCCCACCAGGTAGATATGCGGCGTTTTTTCCATTACCATCCTGGCAACAGATACCGGGTGCATGATATGCTCCAGGCACAATACGGCACCGCAGTTGAAATGACTGTCCATAATGCAGGCATCGAGGGTTACATGGCCATCGCGGTCGGGCAATCCGCCATAGCCTACCGTGCGTGCCTGGGGATCGGCCTCCGCTACGCGAACGCCTGCTTCCACCGCGTCAACGGCCTGTCCGCCCTTTTCCAGCACCGGCCAGGCAACGGCATTTGCCTTGCGACCGTAGTTCCAGGTGGAGATCACCACCGCTTCTTTGTTTTTCCTGCCTGTTCCGGCTGCGGCAAGACCTGCCGGCAAGGGACCAACTGCACTGCCCAGCAGGGCTGCTTTCAGCAATGTTCGACGTTTCGTATCTGTCATCTGCCTGGTTTATTTTGTGCGGGTCAATTTTATACGCATGGGATGTTCTGTTTTCTCCCGGTAGGCACGCAGGTACTGGAACCATTGCGTAGCCGATACAATTTCACCTGCCTTGTTCCAGGCGGCGCCACGGTAATAGGTAAAGGGTTGTGCCACGGGCGCTTCTGCCAGCGCCAGCAATTGCTGACCGCGGGTCATCATCTTTTTTGTGCCCGAAGGAAGGTAAACGGCCACGCCGGTAACACCGAATGCCGGGTCGGCCGGTTCCCAGTACGCCATGATATGCTGCTGCTCATCGAACAACACCACCCCGGGCTCATCGCGCTCGATGATACCAGCTACCACCGGCAGGCTGCTGACCGACGCCGCGCTGAATTGCACATCCACGCGGTGCATCTGCGCGCCTGCGTCGATGGTAACAGTGCGAACCGCCGATACGGATTTACCGTCCACCGTCCACGGATCGTATTCCAGTTGGAAAACCGACCTGAGCGGGCCGTTGGCCAGGATCTTCCACCGGCGGTAATTGGCCGAGTACCAGATGGAATCATTGACAAAAGGCATCAACTGGCCCGCGCCCAGGGTATAACCGACGTGATAGTAATCAACGCCATCACCATGGTCTTTGTGGTAATCGCCCAGCTTATACCGCTGGTCGATCACCAGTTTCGGCGTTCTTTTCACCCATACGTCGAGCCCGTAGGCGTTCTCTGCCGGCGATGCTTCCAACGCAGTTCCATAGGCCCGGAAAGCGATCTTATCGTTTTCCCACGCAAAGTCGTCTTTACGCTCGGGCACATACCGGCAATAGGTTTTAGGGGTAACGGGCGTTCTTTTACCCGGTGTCAAAAGCAATGATTTCTTTGCCGAGGCCGGTACCGATACCTGCAGCAACAGCGTTTGCACCTGGCCGTTATTCCCCTTCAGTAACTGGAGCGGGACCTGCCGGCCGGCGCCCGTTTCTGTAACCACAAAAGCGGAAGTATCGATACGCGGCCAGGCCTGCAGCACATCGGCCCAGGGTATTTCTATCACTTCTTCATGCCGGGGAACCGGCAGGGAATTTGTCAATTCTATCTTTACCTGCGCCTGCAGGCAGGCGGGGAAAAATATAACGGTTATGATTAAACGAAATATGCGCATACCCTGAAATTTTCGTTAAGGTAAGTAGAATTCCACCTGGTTGTATTGCTGCAGCGAAGCGTCTGTTACGGTCAGCGTGAGCCGGTACAACCGATCACCCCAGGAGGCCTTCAGCCTGTCGTCGTCCATAAGCTTCTCCTCTACTTTCACCGACATTTTTTTGGCATCATAGTGCATTCGCAGCACCAGCTTGCCGTCGGCGCCGGTAAACACCATCCAGCCTTCGCCGGTCTCCACGGGCTTTGCACAGCTCATGAAATGCAGGCTGGTGGCATCTTTACGGGTAGCCAGCCGAAACCGGTCGGTCAGCACCAGCTTTGCTTTCGCACGGTCGAAACGAAAGGTTCGCTGCCACCTCGCCACTGCAGCGGCAGAGGGATAAGCGCCGGCAATATCCATGCTAACGGTAACGGTTTTTCCGGCAGCCGCCGCCGAAACGGCTTCAGCCTTGAAATTTTTTCCGTCGCGCTGCATTACGCCGTTGATCGTTGGGCAATTATGCCATTGCGACTGCATATTCCACAATTCATACCGGCGATCACTAAAGGTCTGGGCAGTATATACGCCCACACCCGCATCCACGATCACGGGCCTGCCACTGCTGTACACGATGAAATTACCTACGTCGTTGTGGTTATGGCTTTCGCCATTGTTGCCGGCCTTGACTGCCGTGTACAAACGGTTATCGGCGCTGCGCATGGTATAAACACCCATATCGGTAAAAAAATGATACGGCGAAGCCGGGGCATCGCCCGAAATCGACTGCAGCTCCTTATATACCGTTGCTATTTCAATAAAATCGGTAATGCTTTTCTCGGCAGAGAACCGGGGCGACTGCCGGAGAAGGTTGGCGGCGAACAGTCGCAGACCGGCGTCATCGAATGCCACGCCATACCGGTACACGGCTTCAGGGTTGGGGAACGAACGGGATGTAGCATCGGCAAAATTCACGAAATAGCTTCCGTCGATATGCACTTCCAGTATATAACGGCCCATACGATGCAGCAGTTCATTGCCCGGCCAGCGCAAACGGCCGCCTGATACTTCGCCCGCCAGGGTCAGCAACCTGATCAGTTTTCCACCGGCAAGGCTCCAGTAAGCAGGCCCTTCGTCGCAACCGCCATCGTCCGGGTACTGGTTGACAAAAAAATCCGTGCTCCGGAAAACCTTTTCCATCACCCGGTTGATTGAATCGGCGGAGAGGTCAGACAATAATGCCGCCTGGAAAATATTCTGGTTGATCCACACATTCCAGTTGTTTACCGGCTGCCCCGTAAAACCCATCCACCAGAAGTCGTTGCGCGAAAGGTATGGCTTGAATATTCTTTCATTCAGTGCTGTATTGATCCGTTTGGCAAGCATGGGCGATACCGAATCGAGTTCTTCCCGCAGCAGGAAAAGGATCGCACTCATCTGTACGGCGGTTTCCGCATTCACCAGGCCGATCACCTCTTCAGCCGGATCAGGTAATCCCGCGCCTGCTTTCTGCAATACCACGATGGCAGGTATTTCCCAGGTGGACTCTTCCAGCGTGGCCCAAAGGCCATTCACCAGCGAAGGCAGGTATTTGTTACCGCCGGCAATTAATTGCCCGACCACCAGGTTACAGAGATGTTTTCTTCGTTCGTCTTGTTTGCGTTCGAAACCGGTGCGCGCGCCGCTCTCTTTGAATTCAAGAAAGCTGGTAGCCGGCAGTGCCGGCCAGTTGAATAAAAGGGCCTCGTCTGCTTCCTGCAGCAAGGCCGACCGGAGGCTGTCCGGCAACTGCTGTATGCTGTGCAGGTACTGTTGCTTCTTTGCTTTTTTCCAGTCAGACAGGGCGGGTTGCTCTACCGAATACCCCGAAGAAGAAAGGGCAGCCGACAGGTAATTCCTTGCTGCCGGCTGCCCTTTGCCGGCATGCACCATCAGCAATCCGATCCATATCCAAACTACAGAGAGGATGTATGACCGTTTGCGTTGATGCATGCCGTTGTATAAAATTACCAATTGGGGTTTTGTTCAAGGTCCGGGTTCAGTGCCAGTTCGCGGGTAGGCAGGGCCCAAAGATAATCCCTGCCGGCGTTAAAGGTCCTGAAGCCGGCTGCTTCGAGCAATACGTATCCGTCGAGCAGGTTGGGCGTTACGCCGCCGGGGTTCTCCGCAGCGAAGTATTTACGTCCCAGGGCTGCTTTGGGCAGCACCGTTTCAGCCGTTTTCCAACGCAGCAGGTCCCAATAGGCATGGCCTTCGAATGCCAGTTCCACGCTTCTTTCCCGGCGAAGTTCGGTACGCATATCGAGCCCGTTGGCGGTAACAAACGCATTGGTGAGCAGCGGCAACTTCGAAACATCGTTGCCGGTGGCGCGGTTCCTGAGCGCGTTAACGGTCAGGTCGAGGTCGGCATCGCTGATGGCGCCGTCGATCTCATAGCTGGCTTCCGCATAGTTCAGCAACACTTCCGCGTAGCGGAGAATATTGAAATTGATGAAACTCACGTTCGCCGTCCAGTCGCTCACGATCCAGTATTTACGAAACCGATAGGTAGAGCCCGGCACGTATGGGATCAGGCCGCCGATAGAAGGAGTGATCATGGTGCTGTTGTACAACGACATCTGCAGCCGCGGGTCGCGGTTCCGCAATTCAGTTTGCGTGCTGGTCTGCGTGGCTGTTGAATCGAAATCCGATTTACCCATGGGTAAGCCGTCCTTGTACAGGTACAGGTCGATCATGGTTCTTGTCGGCGCGATACGGGCCTGGTCGAGATACGTGCGGCCAAAACTGTGAGAGGCGATATTGTTATTCTGGTTCTGGCCATAGAGGCGCACCAGTATGTTTTCTTTGTTGCTGGCGTAGGTATAATTTTTCTGTGCACCGACCACGGCCTGTATGGGGTTGCCGGCAGCGCCGCCATCGTACTGGAACTCGTAAAAGTAGCTGTCGGCGCCCTGCGCGGTGTACAGGCTATGCTTTCCTTCGGTGATGACAGTGTAGGCGGCGGCTTTGGCAATAGCCAGGTTGGCAGCGGCATTTGCAATACCCCTGAACTTATCCCAGGTGCCTTCAAACAAGGCCACTCTTGATTTGTAAGACAGCGCGGCGGCGCGGGTAATACGGCCGTATTGAGCCGCGGCCAGCCCGTCGGGTTGCGGACAATTGGCAGCCGCAAAATCAAGATCGGCGTATATACTGTCTACTACGGTCTGGCGGGCGGTGCGGTTTCCGTACAACAGCTCATCGCTCTGGGTCAGGGTTCTGTTGACAAAAGGCACATCGCCAAAACGCTTCACCAGTTCGAAATAAGACATGGCGCGGAAAAAGCGGGCTTCACCCACATACCTGCTGATATCGGCGGGGGTGCCGGTTACCTGCGCGGATTTTTCGATGATGTTGTTGGCGGCGCGAATGGCTTTATAATAATTCGTCCACTCCGGCCAGGTAGCAGGCGCCACGCTCGATCCGTCGCCAAAGCCGACTGACCTGTCGCCAAATGTTTTGTCGGAATAGTTATCCTGCTGCGGCGTCGGGAAACCCGAAGGATCGTCGGTCGAGAGGCCATTCAGGAAAGTATATAGGTAATTGGATGCCTGTGCCAGGTCGGAAGTGGTCTTCCAGAAATTACTGTCTGACAACTGTGAGCCTGGTTGTTGGTCCAGCTTTTTTGTGCAGCCGGCCGCCAATGCCAACACCGCGATTGCCGGAAGCAGCCATTTTTTTCTATTTATTTTATAAAAGTTCATGTAGTGACTTTTTACTGGTTATTCAATCTCTTCCGCTGCTGCTTAAAAGGTTACATTCAGGCCAAATGCCCATGTGGCAAAGAATGGATAGGAATAAGAAACGTTGTTGGGGCTTTCGGGGTCGAAATATTTATACCAGGCCTTCGTGCTTGTCCAAACGTCCTGGCCACTAACGAATACCCTTACACGCTGTATTTTAACCGACTGGGTGAGGTTTTGCGGAATGGTATAACCCACCTGTATGTTTTTCAGCCGCACGTACGCACCATTCTGTACAAATGCGCTGTTGATGTGGGTGTTGGTGCCGCCCCCGGCGATAGGCCGCGGGAAATGGGCGTTGCGGTTGTCTTCGGTCCAGTAATTGCCCGGGTAGTTATCGAGCGGATAGCGCCAGGATTGCATGTAGGGAATGACCTGGTAAGGATACATCATATAGTAGCGCTTGCCCACGCCCTGCAGGAATACGGAGAGATCGAAGCCTTTCCACTGTGCACCGAGGTTCAGTCCGAAATTGTAACGTGGAGAGGTATTGCCCAGGTACGCCATGTCGCCATGGTTGGCGGGAGTGCCGATGCCGCCGTTGATCACGCCATCACCGTTAAGGTCGGCGTATTTGATATCGCCTGCTGCCTGGTTGGTAGTGCCAAACTGTTTGGCGCTTTTTTCCACTTCTTCCGCCGACTGGAAATACCCCAGTGAACGGTATCCGTAAATAGAGTTGATCGGCATACCGGGCAGCGCTGCGTTCAGCCCTTCCGTGTAAACCACGTTACCGAGGTATTTGGTGATCTTGTTCTGGTTGTCGCTCAGGTTGAACGCCACAAAATATTGCAGGTTACCCACTCTTTCTTTCCACGCCAGTTCCAGGTCCCATCCCTTCGTTTCCATGGCCGCAGCATTTGCCGTGCTTGGCGTTACACCCAGTACACCGGGCAGGTTAACAGGGATGAGCATATTGTCGTTTACTCGCTTGTACACGCTGAAGGAGCCGCTCAGCCGGTTTTTCAGCAGGCTGAAATCAAGGCCCAGTTCGGTGGTGGCCACTGTTTCCCATCCCAGGGCTTCCGAAGGAAGATCACGCTGGTAGATATAAGTGGTGGCGGCATTGTTGAACGGATAGACACCATTGATCAGCACCGGCACAGAGAGATAGTTGTTTTCATACAACTGGCCGAGCTGTGCGTTGCCGAGCTTACCCCAGGAGGCGCGCAGCTTCAATTCATTGATCAGGCGGCTGTCGGCAAACCAGCTCTCCTGCGAAATACGCCAGGCCGCCGATACCGCCGGAAAGGCCTGGCTTCTGTGACCGGGCGCCAGGCGCGAACTCGCATCCTGGCGTACGGTACCTTCCAGGAAATATTTATTGGCGTAGTCGTAGTTGATGCGGCCGAAATAAGATACCCAGGTATTGGCCTGCAGGTTATCCGACAGGGCCGTTACCGGCAAAGTGGCATTGGTGGTGTAGTTAACCGTTGCCAGGTTATTATTGATCAGGTTGGTTTGTATTCCTGTCAGCCTGCTGTAATCATAGCTCTGGAACTGGAATCCGCCCAGGGCCCGGAAATGATGCTCGCCCAACGATTTTCCATATTCCGCCAGCAGGTTGGTGGTGTACGACGTTTGCGTGGTTCTGGCTTTATTGACCGAATTGGAACTGTTCACCCAGGCATTCTGTGCAAAGGTTCCCGATGCTTTTACAAACGAATACATCGGAACCGTTTTGGCGAAGATGTCCTGGTTGGTTTGCTGGTAATGCGGACTATACGTTGCGCTTAACGTCAGGCCTTTCACGATATCGGTCGCTTTCAGCGTAAATACGGCGTCGAACAGGTTGTCGTTGGTATTGTTGTAACCGCCGTCTTTCAGGGTGGCATAGGTGCTTACACCTGAAAGATATTTGCTTTCATCGCCCGGAACGAAGATCGGCTGGATCGGGCGCAGGTTATAGATATTGTACAACAGGCCATAGTCACCTTCAAGGCCGGCTGAAGCGGCCGCTATTTTATTTTGGGTGTAAAATATACGGCTGTCGAGGCTCAGTATCTTATTGAGCTTGGTGGTCAGGTTTACGCGGGCATTGTACCGTTTGGCGCCGTCGGGCCCTACGGCAAACATGCCCTTATTATCGTTGTAACCGAAACTAATGAAATAGCGGGTGTTCTCGTTGCCGCCCGACAGGTTGACGTTGTGGTTCACGACGCCTACACGGTCTTTAATGGTCATACCGATGTAGTCGAGCTCCTTATAATAGAATACGTTCCTGGCGTCATCGGGCACAAATGTGATATTCGGGTCTTTGAACCACGCGATCTGCTCGTCGGTATAGGAAGGGGAACCGCCGTTGTTGATATTGGCCAGGTTCTGTATCTCCGCACTGATGTGATACGGAACCGTTTGCGGAAGGCTGATCGGCTTTTTTGTTTGCGCCATCATCGTATAGCTGACAGTGATCCTTCCCGGCCGCCCGTTCTTGGTGGTCACCAGCAGCACGCCGTTGGATGCTTTCGCACCGTAGATCGCCGCTGCCGATGCATCTTTCAATACCGAGATA
>JAKPBL010000289.1 GCA_029778965.1 Bacteroidota bacterium | reverse complement strand
ATACCCGGGGGATCAACCCGTCGTTGCTCATGGTATAAAATACGCGGCTCTGGCCCATCAGCATCACCAGGATGACCGAAGAGAACCCTGCCAGGATGGCTATGTTCACGGCCGTACCCAACCATTCATATCCCGTCATATAGGTTTTGATGGCATAGGTAACCGAGGCCTCCTTACCAGCGGTTTTGAATTCGGCCCAGTTGGCAACGCCCGTCAGCACATGACCGAAAAGAATATAGAGAATGGTACACACCACCAGTGAGCCGAGAATGCCGATCGGCATGTCGCGGGCAGGATTCTTTGCCTCCTGGGCTGCGGTGCTCACCGCATCGAACCCGATGAAAGCGAAGAATACGATCGCCGCACCACCCAGCACACCGCCCCATCCGTGCTTGAAAACACCGTCGTGACCGGGCGTTCCGTCGGGGATCAGGTAGGGCGTATGGTTGGCGGGATTGATGTATTTCCAGCCCACGAAAATGAAGACGATAACGATGGCTACTTTAACAAACACGATGATCGCATTCACCATCGCCGATTCCTGGGTGCCTTTGATCAATAGCAGGGTCAGCAGCAGCAATATCACCAGGGCGGGCGCATTCACCATGCCCGACTTTACCGATACGAGCGATAACAGTCCGGCTGGCAACGCTTTGAACTGCTCTTCCGTAAGGATCAGCAGCCCGTCTTTGGCCGATTTGATAAAGTCGGCATTGAAAGCGCCGATCTGCGCGATGGCATCGCCGCCGGTCACCTGGTGCAGCTTTTCAAAAGGCGAGTGACACCATTCATAGGGTATCGTCCCCCCCAGGAGATTGTTCAGGTATTCGCTCCAGGCGATCGACACGGTGGCCGCACCCAGCGCATATTCCATGATCAGCGCCCAGCCAATGATCCAGGCAACCAGCTCGCCCATGGTAACATATGAGTAGGCATAGGCGCTGCCGGCAATGGGGATCATAGAGGCGAATTCAGCATAGCAAAGTCCCGCGAAGGCACAACCGACGGCGGCAACGATGAACGACAGTGTTACGGCGGGGCCAGACGCTTCCGCAGCAGCAGCAGCGGTTCGAACAAAAAGACCGGCGCCAATAATGGCGCCTATCCCCAGCGCCACCAGGTTGGTAGCGCCCAATGTTCTTTTCAAGCCCTTTTCACTATCGGCAGCGGACTGCAATAGCTGTGAAAGTGGCTTCTTTCGAAATAAACTCATAACAGTTGTATGTTTTTAGTAGATGCAGTTAAGAAGCGTAAAATAGCTGATTTCCATTGATTATTTTGGCCGAGTCAGTATTTTTTTGAATTTTCGGCCATCCGTTGCACGGCGTAAAAAGATGTAAACCGGCTAATGATGGCAAAACAAAACCGACTGACTATATATATCCTCGTAGCCATGTTCCTGGGTGTTATAGCCGGTTATATCGTGCACGTGGCTGCCTCCCCGGCGTTTCTCGCCAGCTTTTCAGACAATATCAAGCTCCTTACCTCCATCTTTTTACGGCTGGTGCAAATGATCATTGCGCCGCTGGTATTTTCTACCCTGGTGGTGGGCATCGCCAAGCTGGGCGACCTTAAAACGGTGGGCCGGGTAGGCGGCAAAGCCCTGCTCTGGTTCATTTCCGCTTCGCTGGCCAGCCTGCTGATCGGTATGCTGCTGGTGAATTTCTTTAAGCCCGGCGCCGCCATCAATCTCGGTAATGCCGATACCAGCGCCGCTTCCGACCTGATCGGGAAAACCAAGGTGTTTTCGCTCGCGAATTTCGTGGAGCATGTATTTCCCAAAAGCGTAATAGAAGCGATGGCCACCAATGAAGTGCTGCAGTTGGTGGTATTCAGCATATTTTTCGGCATTGCCGCCACTGCGGTGGGAGAAGGCGCCCGGCCGGTGATCAAAGCCCTCGATGCAACGGCGCATATCATCCTGAAAATGGTGAACTATGTAATGGCTTTTGCGCCCCTGGGCGTATTCGGCGCCATTGCTTCAGTCATAGCTGTAAAAGGGCTGGAAGTATTCAAGTTTTACGGGCTGTACCTGCTCTATTTCCTGATAGGGATTGCCGTGCTGTGGCTGTTGCTGCTCTTCGTGGGCTTTCTTATTCTGCGCAACCGCGTGCCCGAGCTGCTGAAGCGTATCGCCCAGCCGCTGCTGATCGCGTTCAGCACCACATCGAGCGAAGCTGTTTTTCCCAAGCTGACCGAAGAGCTGGAGAAGTTCGGCTGCCGCGATAAGATTGTTTCGTTCATTCTGCCGCTGGGATACAGCTTCAACCTCGACGGCAGCATGATGTACATGACTTTTGCCAGCCTGGCTATTGCACAGGCCTACGGCATTCCGCTCGATATCGGTACCCAGTTGACCATGCTGCTGGTGCTGATGCTTACCAGCAAAGGGATTGCAGGCGTGCCCCGGGCCTCGCTGGTGGTGGTGACCGCTACCTGCGCCATGTTCAATATTCCGCCCGAAGGGGTGGCGCTGATATTACCCATCGATCATTTCTGCGATATGTTCAGGAGTATGACCAATGTGCTGGGAAACGCACTGGCCACCTCGGTAGTGAGCAAATGGGAAGGAGAACTGGAGGGATAAATATAAATTACCATGACTAGAATGAAGCATTGCCTGCTGTTGCTGATGGGGATGATGGGTTTTATTTTTGCACGATCGCAGTCTGCCGTATCCATCCGGCTCGTTAACCAGTACGAAGGGAGCGTAGGTGCTTTCACGTTGTCAAACGGTGATAAGCAGGCTGCCTACGAGACGAGAAAAGACGGGCTGGCCGAGATACAGATCGACACTACCGTTGAATACACGCTAACGGCCGCTAACCACGATACAGCCAGGTTCGTGTACAGCCGGTTGCCCGTCGGTAACAAAGCGCTTGTTCTTAACAAGCAGTTCACCTGGAAAGACCTGCTCAACCCGATGTTTTACATCAGCTACGGCGGACTATGGCTGCTGCTCATCATCGTATTTGCTGAAACGGGATTGTTTGCGGGGTTCTTTTTACCGGGCGACAGCCTCCTGTTTGTGGCAGGGATCTACAGTACTAACCTGGCGCATGAATTTTTAAAGCTGCTCGGTTTGGGTGGCCTGCAGAATGAGTGGATAGACCTGCTGTTGCTCGTGGGACTGGTTACGCTGGCCGGTGTATTGGGTAACACACTTGGTTTCTGGTTCGGCCGCAAGATCGGTCCCGCTATGTTCAAATGGAAAGACAATTTCTTTTTCAAGAAAAAATACCTCGACGAGGCGCATGTGTTTTATGAAAAGCATGGCGGCGGCGCTATTGTTTTTGCGCGCTTCCTGCCCATTGTACGCACTTTTGCACCCATCATCGCCGGTATTGTTGGGATGGAAAAAAAGAAGTTCGCTTTTTTTAATATCGTCGGTTGTGTAGCCTGGGTATTCAGCATGATCTTCGCGGGACATTTTCTCCAGAAATGGGTGAAGACACAATTCGGTTTCGACCTGCGCGATCACCTTGAACTGATCGTTATCGGCATCGTGCTGGTAACCACCGCCCCGGTTATCTGGAAGCTGGTCACCGCGCGATCGTCAAAACAATAACAGGACATTCCCATGTCAACCAAACTCAACGAACCAACTGCCGCCAGAAGTCATTATTTCAATATCGCAGTGATCGTTGCCGCGCTCGGCTATTTTGTAGACATCTACGACCTGCTGATGTTCAGCATCATCCGGGTGGAAAGCCTGAAAGACCTGGGCTTGTCGCCCGAGGGTATAAAAAACGAGGGACTCTTCATCATCAATGTACAAATGCTAGGCC